>JBIKHW010000205.1:0-6303 GCA_044361935.1 Limnohabitans sp.
CACGCCAAAAAACAAATTCAGTTTGGCCGACAGGCGCATGCACCACAGCAGCGCAAAGGTGCAAATGGCCACATGGCTGGGCTGACTCTCTTGCATCCACCACAGTACGCCAAAATTCACCAGCAAGGCCAGCTCGTGGTAAAGCATGACCTGCACCGACTGCACAAATCGTGGCCAGCCCGTGGCGCCCGCATCCAATGGGGTTTTGCGCGGGCCGGTGATCCAGCCGGTCAAAAAGGCCAGCTCGTGCCAGCCCCACATGACAATCACGCTGCCAAAGGCGAGGTAGGCGTTGAACACGCTGACCTCTTGCATGCTGTGGGCCACGCCCCAAAAACTCAAAGCCAAAAGCACCGTCCAGCCGGCCAGGCTGAAACGGAAGCTGCGCGCAGGCAGCCGGTCGAGCCACAGGATCACCCCCGTGCCGAGCCACCAGCACAGGGCCGTGAACACGCAGGCCCAAACGACTTCATTCACCATGCCGGTTCCATGCGCACTTGTGGCGACAGGTCTTGGGCAATGACCGGCATGAAGTACAGGCGTGCAAACGTGGCGGCGGCTTTGACGGCGCACACGCCTTGCTGCAATTTACCCACCACGCCGCCGCGGGCCTTGGCTTTTTCCATCGCTTGCGACAAGGCAAACAGGCGCTCCAGGCCACGGCGGAATTCGGGGTTGTCGGTGTCCAGGGCCAGCGGGAAGACCTGCTTGGTGATCTCGGTGGTGATGCGGAACACCTGGTAGTCGTATTCGCTGGAATCCAGACCCATGGCTTCGTGCAGCATGGGGCGGGTGTGGTCACGCACGTACATGGTGGCGTACACGGCCAGCAAGAAGAAACGAATCCACAGCTTGTTGCCGCCGCTCAGCAACTTGGGGTTGGCGCGCATGATCAGCGCAAACGATTCGCCGTGGCGGAACTCGTCGTTGCACCACAACTCGAACCAGCGAAAGATGGGGTGAAAGCGTTTTTCGGGGTGCTTTTCGAGCTGGCGGAAGATGGTAATGTAACGCGCGTAGCCGATCTTCTCGGACAGGTAGGTCGCGTAGTAAATGTATTTGGGCTTGAAGAAGGTGTACTTCTTGGTTCGCTTCAAGTTGCCCAGGTCAATGCCTAAGTTGAAGTCGCGCAGCGACAGGTTGATGAAGCCCGCGTGGCGTGATTCGTCGCGCGCCAAGTAGGTCATCAGCTGCTTGATGTCGGGGTTGGTGACGTTCTTGCGAATCTCGTTGTAGAGCACACAACCGGAAAACTCTGACGTGAGCGAGCTGACTAAAAAGTCCATGAACTCCTGGCGCATCTCGGGCGAGAGGCTGGCCATGCCTGCAGCCACTTCGCCTGCAAAAGCCTCGTCACGTTGGAAGTGGTCGTGGTTGTTGTCGCCCTCGTACTCGGCCATCATCCTGTCCCATTCGGCACGCACGGGCTCGACGCTGATGCGGTCCATAGCGGCGAAGTCGGTGGTGTAAAAGCGCGGGCTGATCATGTCGTCGTGCACGGCCTTTTTGTTGGCGTCTTCAGCGGTTTCGATGGTGTGGACAACGGTGGCGGTCATGGGGTTCTCCGGTGCAGAAAAATTCAAGGTCGGGGGGCTGTGGGGCCGGCCAGTCTCAGACTGGCAAACACCGCCGCATTGCTGGGGCCAAACGATTCCAAGTCAATGCGCTGGCCGGTGCTGGGGTCTTGCAGGGTCAGGCGGCCGTCGGTGCGGCCGATCAACAAAAAGGGCGCTTCTTTGCCCAGGCTTTCGCGCTGGCGTTCACGGGCGAGCGCCCGCAAGGTGCTGCGCAAAAAGCCTTGCTCGCCAGAAAATACGGCCACTTGCTGGCCGGTGCGATAGTCCAGCACGGCGATGTCGCCGCTGGGCAGGTCGCGGAACTGCAGGTCGCGCTGCCACTGCACGGCGGCGTCGGGTGTGCGCGGGTCCAGGCCCGACCAGCGGGCCAAGCCCACGGCCACCAGCATGGCCAGCAGCATCACACCGATCCAGGCCATCGGCCGGTTCAGGCCTTCCGTCGGAGGTGTTGGGCGGCTGGGCTGCCAGTCGTGCTTGGGCAGGGTGTTCATGCCAGCATGCCGTGGTTGGGTGTGTTGGGGCTGCTGACCGGCGCAGCAGAAGGAGAATCCCCCAAGTGCAGGCTTTGGCCCGCATGCTCGGCACGCCAGAGGCTCAGCAGCAACTGGCCCACCTCTTGGCTGTCCGATACACAGCGCAAAGTAGGCTGCGGCCGGGTGATGTGCCAAGCGCGTTGGTGTGGCCAAAGGTGGAACCAGCCGATGCGGTCTTCGTGGTGTAAGGCCAGCGCGATGTCGCCTGTGCCCGCACTTTGGGATTTCAAAGACGCACCCGCGATGCGTTTGAAGGGCAGATTAAAGGTCAGCGTGAGCACGATACCGATGCGCATGACCACGCGCTTGTTCGTCAGGGTGTAAAGCGTGCTGCTTGCCGACAGCCAAGCTGCGCCCACGAGCAGGGCCAAGGCCAGGGTGTAGAGACTGGCGGCCATGACAAGGGGTTTCCAGTCGACCTCTGTCAGGGGCTTCCAGCCAACGCCGCTGTCAGGGGCCGTGAGGTTGATGGTCTGCACCGCGAGCATCACCGCGAAGTACAACGCGACCTTGCGCACATGGAAGGCATGGATGGCCAGGCGTTTCCAGTCGGGTGCACCTTGCCAGAGCACGCGCTCGCCCTTGGGCAGGGCGCTGGGCAGGCCGGGGGCGGCTTCCCACTCGTGTTCGTGGGTGGCTTTCATATGATGGGTTCCTGACGCTCAGGGGTGGCGTACAAGGTGCCCGCGCCGTAATAGGCGGTGATTTTTTCTTCTTCGAGCAAGGTGATTTGCTCGTTCGATTTGGTCTGAGGTACGTTCACGAACTGGTGGCCCAAAATGGCCTGCACATGCGTGCCGTCCTTCTTGATGCGTGCGAAGGTCATCGGCAGCAGCACGCGCTTGTCTGAGTTCGCCAATTGCACTTCGGCAAAGCGGAACATCATCTCCATGCGGTCCACCCACAGATCCACTACGGTACCCGCCACCACCTTGTCAGCGCCCCAAACCGGCAAGCCACGCGGGTCCACGTCTTGTTTGGCGACCGAATGGTCCGTTGCAACGCGCAAAGGCACGATTTTGGGGTGACCATGGGGGTCCGCATCAGGGATGTCGGCGCGCATGGCCCAGGCGCCTGGGCCTACGCCTGCCAAGAGTGGGTCGCCCACGGGCTCCAGTGGTGCACCGTTCCAGCCGTGTGTGGGCTGCGCACTGTACTGACCATCGGGTCGCGCCAAGTCGGGCGACAAGTAGGTGTGGCCGTCTTGCGTTTTGAACGCCTTGGGCTCTGGCACGGGTGGCCAGCCTTCGATCTTGGGGCCGTTTTCGCGGCCAGAATCCATGGGGTAACCCTCGCGGTGGTTTTCACGCAAGAGGTAATAAATCAGCCCCGCAAAGAATGCCCAAAACATGTACAAGACGATTTGGGCCACATCGATGTACTGTGTGATTGCGCCTGTTTCCATGGCTGTTCTCCTTCAAAAAATCGGTGCATCAGCCCGGCAGTTGCGCCAGGCCAAAGGGTTGGGGGGTGCCGGTTCTCAGGACCTCTGCCCGCGCGGCCAAACGGCTCGCGCGCAACATCGGGCCCAAGGCCACCAGCACAACAAACAACAAATACATTTCCAGGTGGTAAACGAAGCTGTAGGCGGTGATGGGGGTGACCAGCACCTCGCCCAATGCGCCCGACATGGCCAGCACCGACACGCCGTCGCGCAAAGCCCCGCCCAGCGCCATGGCTGCGCCCGCGCTGGTGGCTTGCACCGCACCCCAGGTGCCGATAACCAGACCACCCAAGTGGCCAAGCGGGCTGCCGTCCGCCGCCATGCCCATGGCCGTGACCAGCATGCCCACCGAAAATAAACCGCCGCTGAAACCGATTAGGCCCACGCCGATGCGGAACATCCAGGCCGCTTCGAGCGGGCCCGAAAAAATCACCATCGCAAACGCGGGCAAGCCCAGCAGCACACCCAGGCTGGCCAAGCGGCAGGCGTGCATGCCACCCGACAACCAGCGGGCTGACAACAGAAAAGCCAGCAAAGCGCCACCGGCACTCAAAGCCGTGAGGGCGCTGGTCGCGCCCACGTCGAGCTTCAAGATCTCGGCGGCGTAAGGCTCGAGCACGATGTCTTGCATGTTGAAGGCAAAGGTGCCCAGAGCCAGGGTCCACAAAAAGCGGCGCATTTGTGGCTCGGCCATGAGGCCCTGCCAGCTGCTGGCAAAGCCCCCGGCTTCTCGGCGACCGCGCTTGACGCCACGCGCCTCTTGTTTCCAAAGCGAAGCCAGGTTCATCACCGCCACCATCACGGCGCAGCCTTGCACCAACTGGATGAGTTTTTGAGGGCTGAAGTCGGCCAGCACCAGGCCAAATACCGCGCTGCTGGCGATCATGCCCACCAAGAGCATGCTGTAGAGCAAGGCCACCACGCGGGGGCGTTTGTCGTCGGTGGCCAAGTCGTGCGCGAGCGCCATGCCCGCAGTTTGCGTGACTTGAATGCCCGCGCCCACCAGAACAAAGGCCAGGCATGCGCCCAACTGGCCCACCCACAGGTTGGCGGCTTCGGGCTCGGACAGCAGCAACAAGGCAAAAGGCATGATGGACAGGCCACCAAACAAGAGCAAGGTGCCGGTCCACATGTAGGGAATGCGGCGCAGGCCCAGTGCAGAAGGGTGTGTGTCGCTGCGGTAGCCGATCAGGGTGCGCAGGGGGGCAAACACCATGGGAATAGCCACCGCCAAAGCCACCCACCAGGCGGGCACTTGCAGCTCGACGATCATGACCCGGTTGAGCGTGCCCACCAGCAGCGCTGTGACCATGCCAATCACCACTTGGAACAGCGACAGGCGCAAGAGACGCGCCATGGGCAGCTCAGGCGAGGCCGCATCGGCAAACGGCATGAAGCGCGTGCCGTAGGCCGTGAACCAGCGGGGCATGGGGACGCGCAGTTTCATGAGCGGGTCCACTCCCAGGCTTGAGAGGTGTAGAAGCCGCTGGCCACGCGTTGCATGCGAGCGCCTTGCCAGCCTTGCAAATCCACATGGTTTTGCATGCGCTGCAGCAAGTCGGCGTGCGCCACGGGCGACAACGACGGCGAGCGGTCGCTTCGCGGGAACAGGCGTCCCGCGCTGTGCATCAAAGCCAAGAGTGGGGTGCGGGGCGCAAAGGTGAAGGCCATGGAGCCGCGGGTGCGCTGCGCCAGGCCTGCAAGTGCTTCGGCGATCTGGTCGCTGTCGTAGTGGATCAGCGAGTCCATGCAGACCACATGGTCAAAGTGGCCCAAGTCGGGGCTGAGCATGTCGCCCGACATGAATTCCACCGAGCCGGGCATCGAAGGATGCTCGGCGGCCATGCGTTCGGCGGCGAGCTTGACCAAGGTGGGTGACAAATCAATCGCCACCACTTCGGCACCGCGCAGCGCCGCTTGCAGGGCCAGTGCGCCGGTGCCGCAACCGGCGTCCAGCACGCGCTTGCCGCGCAGGTCTTGCGGCAGCCAGGACAGCAGGGTTTCGCGCATGGTGTCGCGCCCGGCGCGCACGGTGGCGCGGATGCGGCCCACCGGCTCGTTCGAGGTCAATCGAGCCCAGGCGTCGGCCGCGGTGCGGTCAAAGTAGTGCTCGATCTGGCTGCGGCGTTGTTCGTAGGCGGTGGTGTTCATGGTGTGCTTTCTGGAGGGTGTTCAGTCGAAACCCAGCAGGTCAAAAATGTCGCGGTCTTTCATCGGAATCGAGGGCAGCGCGTCGGCGCCCAACCAAAGCGCAGCAGCCAGACGCAGGTACTCGTCTTGCACAGCTTTGACAGCGGGAGTGGGCTCCAACTCGAACAGGGTGCACTTTTGCAAACGGCTCTTGCGGATCTCGTCGAGCATGGGGAAATGCGCCATGGTTTTGAGACCGGTGACCGCGTTGTATTTGTCGATCTGGTCGGTCGCGTCGCTGCGGTTGGCGATCACACCGCCCAAACGCACGTTGTAGTTCTTGGCCTTGGCACCAATGGCTTGCACGATGCGGTTCATCGCAAAGATGGAATCGAAGTCGTTAGCCGTGACGATGAGTGCTCGGTCGGCGTGTTGCAGCGGTGCAGCAAACCCGCCGCACACCACGTCACCCAGCACGTCAAAAATCACCACATCGGTGTCTTCGAGCAGGTGGTGCTCTTTGAGCAGCTTGACGGTCTGGCCGACCACATAACCGCCGCAGCCGGTACCTGCAGGAGGACCACCGGCTTCGACGCACATCACACCGTTGTAGCCTTTG
>JBIKHW010000206.1:0-6285 GCA_044361935.1 Limnohabitans sp.
TGGTCATGAATCGGCATGGACCATTTCCAGTGAACGGCTGCAAAAGGCAGCAGAGGCGTTGGTTGAGGCAGGCTATGCAACTTCCACGGTCAACAGAGACATTGGTGCACTGGGGCAGGTCTATAGATGGGCTGTTGTGAATCGTCGGATGGCTCCAAGAGGATTCATTTCCCCCACACTTGCCGTCAAGCGCTTTGAGGAAAAAATTCGTTACGTTGCATCGTCAGAGCAGGATATCTTGTCTTTGCGCTTGGCTGCAAAAATGGGCAGAGACCGCTTGTTCACGCTGTTCGTTTGGATGCTGGTGGACTCTGGCGCACGCAAGAGTGAGTTGCTGCTGCGGACATGGCAAGAGCTTGATATCGCAGGCGGAAAACTCATCGTGCCAAGGACCAAAAACGGTGATTCGCGAACACTGTTTTTTACGCCCGAAACTATGGCATTGGCCAAACGTTTGAAGCCTGCACTGACTGCGGGTTCTGGGGATCGATTGATCTTTGCGGGGAAGAACGGAATCACGCCGATTTGCTATCGAAAGAAGTGGAGCAGCATGACCGGCATGTTGCAACGTCCAGATTTGCGCGTGCATGACATCCGACATTGGGTCGCTGCATCGCTGTTGAGAAATGGCGTGGGTGTTGGAGTTGCCTCGCAAATTCTCGGGCATCGGGATCAGACAATGTTGATGCGTAGGTATGGCCACCTTGACCATATGTCACTATTGGAGGCGCAACAAGCGCGTTGGCAATCGGTCAGTGCGTCAACCACGCAGCTCAATCCAACATGGTCGTTGGTGAGAGTGCAATGAGCTGCTCACCGGGACATTTCACTGCGCATTGAGAATTGCCTAGAGATTTGCGGGAATGCCAAGATTTACGCGTACATGACATCCGACAGTGGGTTGCAGTCTAAGGCGAGGCTTTGCGGAAGGTGATCATCCTGATTTCACTGAGCCTAATCTACAGTGCTGCCAGTCTGCTCTTTGAAGAGTGCTATTTCATTTAAAAGCCATTGGCGAAATGCTTGTACTTGCGGTTTTTTAATTGAGTCTGGTGGACACGCAAGGTAATAGTCTCTCGGACTTTTGACCGATATATCAAACAGTCTCACCAATTCTCCTGAAGCAAGTTCCTGTAAAGCAACCACGTGGCGCACCAGTGCGATGCCATTGCCATCCACGGCAGAGCGTATGAGCATCGAAAGGTCCTCATAGCGCACGCCACCACCTGGCTCGGCAAGTTTGAGTCCAGCTGCCTGAAACCAAGGCAACCATGGTTCATAGGAGCACAGCAGTTGTTTGGGTTTCAGTTTTTCTGGCAGTGTTGGTAGCCTACCGGCGTTGTAATTTGGGCTTACAACCGGGTAATACGAGTCTCCCATCAGTCTCTCTACTACGAGGCCAGGGTAATTTCCATTGCCTAGCCTTATGCCAACGTCGATGCCATCGTGCACCAAGTCGTTCAGTTGACCGCTTGACTGCAATACCAGCTCAGTGTCTGGGTTTTGCTCAATGAATTTGCCAAGGCGCGGTGCCAGCCATCTAGATGCAAATGAGGGAATGGCCGATACAGTGAGTCGTTTTTGACCAAGCTCATTGCGTAGAACTTGGCTGGCTTCTGCAATATCTTGTAAGGCGTTGCGAATTGATTGCGCAAACCGAGCCCCTTGTGTGGTGATGGTCAAACGTTTGCCATGGCGTGTGAACAAAGCAACACCCAGTTCTTTTTCCAAGGCGCGTACCTGATGACTGACCGCGCCGTGGGTGACATGGAGTTCATTGGCCGCCAAAGAAAAGTTTTGATGTCGCGCAGCAGCCTCAAAAGTGCGCAAGGCTAACAAATTGGGCAATCGACGTAAATCAGCCATGGTTATATGTGAATTAAATTAGCAAGGATATCAAAGATAAATCGTTTTGCCTTACGCATCTTCCCCCATAGACTTCTTGTTTTGAAAGAAAAAACTATGGCACTGACTCTTTTTGTTGATCATCAGTTCACCAGTCCTTTTGGCATGTCGGCCTATGTGAGCTTGCTTGAAAAAGGCATTCCGTTCGTGACTGAGCGCCTAGACTTGGGCGCGCATCAGCACCAGCAAGCGACATACCGAAAACAGTCACTCACAGCCCGCGTTCCCACTTTGATTCATGAGGGTTTTATGCTGTCTGAATCCAGTGCCATCAGTGAATATTTGGAAGAAGCGTTCGCCCCACCTGCCTATGCAGCGCTGTACCCCAAAGACGCTCAACAGCGCGCAAGAGCAAGGCAAGTCCAAGCGTGGTTGCGCAGCGACTTGATGCCAATTCGCAGTGAGCGCGGCACTAACTCGGTGTTTATTCGTCCGATAAATACCCCCCTCACACCTGCAGCATTGCAATCTGCAGAAAAATTATTCAGAGTGGCGGAGCAATTGCTAGATGGACAAACTAACTACATGTTTGGAAGTTGGTGTATTGCAGATACCGATTTGGCAATGATGTTGAACCGGCTAGTGATCAATGGCGATGAAGTACCAGAGCGATTGAAAGCTTATGCCAAATATCAGTGGCAGCGGCCCAGCGTTCAGGCGTGGGTTGAGCAGAAACGTTAGTGCAACATTCTTTCTGTACTTTTTCTGAGTAATGAACTTGGAATATCGTTTTCTTGGATTTTTGCAATCACCGCTCTGCGTGGCCGCCGATGGCCCACTGCTGACTTAGCAGATTGATTTGCTACCAAAGAAAAATACTATCGCGGACCAACATGCCAATGTCGAAGACACTATGACACTTGATCAAAGTTGTGGAGTTGTTTCGATGATTCAATGATCATCAAATTCCGCACATTGACTTTGGATCGGGCGCACACAAAGCAATCGCCATCTTGCGGAGCCCAACTCATAGGAAGAGGGTGCTCAATGGTCGCCATCAAAACTCTATATACATTGGCCAGTGCCAACCAAAACTCCATATACATTGAGTGTGTTTGAGCGAAAACTTTATATACATTGCCCGGTGCCAACCAAAACTTCATACACATTGCCGGTCCGGGGCTTGAAACTTTATATACATTGAGCCGGCTCGAACCAAAACTCTATATACATTGAGCCGTTTCTGAGCCACAATGACATCGTGAGAAGTGCTTAAAAAAACAGCACCGTAAAAAGAAATGACACTGGTTTACAGCTGGCGTCACAGAAGTCGTATTTTAATACCACTTTATAATTACATGAGTATACTACAAGTATACTACTTTGACCCTGTTCAAAACGGCTAAGTTGTTGTTTTTAAAAGGGAAAAAGGTGAAATGTTGGCGTTTTCACACTGCAGGGGTCGCAAGTTCGAAACTTGCATCGCCCACCAAGAAATCCCAATAGAAACAAGCACCTCACGGAAACGTCTGGTGCTTTTTTCATATCAAAAATTAATGATTCGGGTTAGCTACTGGGCACAGATTTGTCGTTTTGCTGATTGAACCAAGGGGTGTCTCGCATGACATTCAGCCCGTCCTCCTGATAAAACAAAGCTTGGCGAAAAGGCGTGAGGTGCAGGGCTATTGATGGCGAGGGCTATTGATGGCGCTATTGTCGAAAGCTACAGCAAGGTCTGGTCAACGCCCGCGCCGCACCCGCAGGATTTCGTCCAGGATCAAAAGCGCTGCGCCGACGCTGATGCCGGCATCGGCCACGTTGAAGGCCGGGAAGTGCCAAGTGCCCCAGTAGAAGTCCAGAAAGTCGACCACATAGCCGTGCAACAGGCGGTCGATCACGTTGCCAATGGCGCCACCCAGGATGAGCGAGATGGCCAAGCTGAAGAGTTTTTGCCCGGCGTGCGAGCGCAGCATCCAGACCATGAAGATGGCCGCGGCCACGCCAATGCCGGTGAAAAACCAGCGCTGCCAGCCGCCCGCACCTGCCAAAAACGAAAAGGCAGCGCCGTGGTTGTGCACCCGCACCAAATTGAAGAACGAGGTGATGGGTGTGCTGTCGCCCAGCTGAAAAGCACCCAGCACCAGCACCTTGGTGAATTGGTCGAGCACCAGCACCAAAAGGGCCAGCCCTAGCCAGAGCGTCATGCCAGGGCCTTTGCCGAATTTTTTAGAGCTGGCCATGTGCTTGCCTTGTCTTTCGGGTGGGTGAGGTTCAGGCAACGAGGCGGGTTTCGCCAGCGCCGTGCAGGTTGCTCACGCAGCGCCCGCAAATGGTGGGGTGAGCCGCGTCTTGGCCCACGTCGTCGGCGTAGTGCCAGCAGCGTTCGCATTTGGTGGCTTGGCTGGCTGCGACTTGCACCGCCAGAGCTTCACCCGCTTGCAAAGTGACTTTGGACGTGATGAACACGAACTTGATGTCAGCGCCTAGGCTGGCCAACAGGGCGTGGTCAGCGGCGGGGGCGGTGAGCGTGATTTCTGCTTGCAGCGATGCACCCACTTGGCCTGCGGTGCGCAGGTTCTCGATGTCCTTGTTGACCAGGTCGCGGATTTCGCGGATGCGGGCCCACTTGGCGAGCAGCGTGGCATCGGCCGTGCCGAAGTCGCTGAAGGTTTCGAGGAAGATCGATTCAGAGGTGCCAAAAGTCTTCCAGGCTTCTTCCGCAGTGAACGAGAGGAACGGTGCCATCCAGCGCAGCATGCCGTGGGTGATGCGCCACAAAGCGGTTTGTGCACTGCGGCGGGCCAGGCTCTTGGGGGCACTGGTGTAAAGGCGGTCCTTGAGCACGTCGAGGTAAAACGCGCCCAGGTCTTCCGAGCAATAGATTTGCAGTTTGGAGACCACGGGGTGGAACTCGTACTTGTCAAAGTGGGTGCGGATGTCGGCTTGCAATTCGGCGGCGCGGGCCAAGGCAAAGCGGTCGATCTCCAGCAGCTGTTCGTCGGGCACCATGTCAGTGGCCGGGTCGAAGTCGCTCACGTTGGCCAGCAAGAATCGCAAGGTGTTGCGGATGCGTCGGTAAGCGTCGACCACGCGGGCGAGGATCTTGTCGTCGATGTTCAGGTCGCCCGAGTAGTCGGTGGAGGCCACCCACAGGCGCACGATTTCGGCGCCCAGTTTGCTGGTCACGGTTTGCGGATCGACGGTGTTGCCCAGCGACTTGCTCATCTTGCGGCCTTGGCCGTCGGTGGCAAAGCCGTGGGTCAGCAGGCCCCGGTAAGGCGCACGGTCATAAAGTGCGCAGCCCAGCAGCAGGGAGCTGTGGAACCAGCCGCGGTGTTGGTCGTGACCTTCCAGATACAAGTCGGCCTCTGGGCCTTGGCTGTGGAAGGGTGCCACGCCATACGCGTCTTTGTGGCTGGTGCGCAGCACATGCTGGAAGGTGCTGCCCGAATCGAACCAGACTTCCAGAATGTCGGTGCTCTTGGTGTATTGCGGCGCGTCCTGTGCGCCCAAAATCTCTTCCGCCGTCACGCGGCTCCAGGCTTCGATGCCGCCTTTTTCCACGATGTCGGCCGCCTGGTCCAGGATGGCCATGGTGTTGGGGTGCAGCTCGCCGCTGTCCTTGTGCAAAAAGAAGGGCACCGGCACGCCCCAGCTGCGCTGGCGCGAGATGCACCAGTCAGGGCGGTTGGCGATCATGTCGCGAAGACGCGATTTGCCGTTCTCAGGGTAAAACTGCGTTTGCTCGATGGCGTCCAGCGCCAGCTGGCGCAGGGTCTTGGGCGCTTTGTCCTTTGTGAAAACGCCTTCGCCCTCGTCCATGCGCACAAACCATTGGGCGGCAGCGCGGTAGATGACGGGCGTCTTGTGACGCCAGCAGTGCGGGTAGCTGTGGGTGATTTCAACCGTGGCCATCAGGCGGTCGCTTTGGCCCAGTACCTCGATCACGCGGGCGCAGGCTTTCCAGATGTGCTGGCCGCCGAAGAAGGGCAGCTCTTGTGCGTACACGCCGTTGCCTTGCACCGGGTTCAGGATGTCGTCGTAGGCCAGGCCGTTGGCCACGCAGGAGTTGAAGTCGTCCACGCCGTAGGCGGGCGACGAGTGCACGATGCCGGTGCCGTCGGTGGCGGTCACGTACTCGGCCAGGTACAGCGGGGACTTGCGGCGGTAGCTGTAGGTCCCGCCTTCTTCGGCGGTCACGGTGTCGTGCAGCGGGTGGCGGAACACCAAGCCGCGCAGCTTCTCGCCCACAGCGGTGGCGATCACGGTGCCTTCGAGCTTGTAGCGCTCCAGACATTTTTCAACCAGGCTGGCAGCCAGCAACAGCACGCCACGCGGTGTGTCGACCAGCGCGTATTCCAGCTCAGGGTGGGCGTTCAGCGCTTGGTTGGCGGGAATGGTCCAGGCGGTGGTGGTCCAGATGACGGCAAAGGCCTTTTT
>JBIKHW010000015.1:0-20659 GCA_044361935.1 Limnohabitans sp.
GACGCGATGGGTTTGACTGCGTAATTCGGAAGGAAGCGGCAATCTTTGGCTTGCGTCGGATTGAGTTGCTTGCAACGCTGGTCGATGCCTTCAGCCGTTGGTTTTTGACCTTTCACGACCCAATCGAGTAGCGCATTGAACAGGGGTGGGTAATGTGCATCGCCCCAATAGCTGTGCTCGCTGGAGTCCACATAGGTCTGAACAAGTCGGTGGGCTGTGCCTGCGGCCACCATTTTCTGACGCAAAGCATCCTGCCCCTCCACAAATACGGTCGAGTCGTTGATGGCATGACTGCTGATGACGGGCACCGAGAATCGGCCATGGTGGTCCACATCGGCAGAAAACATCGCGGCGGCTTTGGGGTCAGGCTGGAAGCGTGGAATACGTGCATTCAACTGGGCATCGTCAGCCGAGCCTGCGTATTGAACCTTGGCGTTGCCAAATGGACTGGCGCCACCGTTTTTAACGACAACGTCCTGCAGCGCAAACGTGCCCCAATTCAAATGACTGAGCACTGAGCGTTCAGGCATCTTGAGAACATCCACAATGGTTTTAAGTTTTTGCGCTTGTTGGGGTGTTCTTTGGGCCGCAGGGGTGCCTGTGCCGAGGCATTCATTGGCGCGTTTGGCCAATTCTGCAGAAGTGAGCTTGCTGTCTGTGGGCAGACCGATCGAAAGAGGGTAGGTCGCCTCTGTGGGCAGTGGATGGTTGTTGCACAAGTGTTGGTAAAGGGCGCGGATATCCAGTCGGAAGTCGTAGGTGGTGGGGCCCGCGACCACACCACTGGTCAATAAAATGCCGTCCCAGGATTTTGGAAACATTTCGCCAGCGCGAGTGGCCACCATGGCCCCCCAGGATTGCCCGTGCAACAGCGTTGTGCGCGGTTTGGCCACATGGTCCACAAAAATGCGGCGCACGCGTTCTGTGTCTTCTGCTGCCGCGGTCACGGCAAAGCCACCTTGGCGGAAAACAGATCCAGCCCAAGCATGACCTTCTTGAACCGTGATGGCCCAGCGCTTGATGTCCTCGTCGGCGCGAGACGTTTTGGGTGGGCCATAGCTGGGCCCGCCATGGGCGTGGACGACCAATACGCCGCTCCATTTGGCAGGCATGACAATGAGGTAATGCGCCGAAGCAGTGTCTTGGCCCCGAAGACAAGTCGCACCTGCAGGGACACCCTCAGGACAACTCTGAGAAACGGGAGCCACTTCGGGTAGGGCTTGGGGTGGGCTGACACATGCGGCCAAACTGACGCCCATGAAGGCGGTTGCGACGACACGCGCACAAGGTGAAAAACGGTGAGTCACAGTAAAAGCTTTCTGAGAGAGATCGGGTTGTCATAACGCGTCACAGTCGATTGTCGCGAGGGACCATGAAGCGGTTTGCGACAAAACTGTTTTGTGAGTCTGGATCTGGCGCTGCACTCACGAGACGCGCCAATCTCAGATTCAAGGATACAGCGTATGAGCCCTCTGCTCAAAGACATTGAATCTTAGTTGAATGTGAAACTTGTCCGTAGGCAGCGGCGAGGCATGTCGCTGTGTTGCCTGAAATCATCCAAAAGCGGATCAGCGGGCAGATCATTTGGCGACTGCGAATCGCTTTCAGTCTCTTAAAGAATGGCTTTTGCGGCACACACGGGTCTCTTGACCGGTCGTGCGCAGTTGCAGCATGACAAATCAGCCGTGTAGGGGTCTCTTGGGAATTGATGTCCCAAAGGTGGGCGTTTCATGGTTCATGCAGCTGGTCCAGTCCTCAGTCCACCTTCACAAACTGCCGCGCCAGCGTCACCACCACCGGCCCCAGCAGCACCGTGAGCAGGCTTGGGAAGACGCAAAAGATGAGAGGGATCAGCAGCTTGACAGGCAGTTTGGCAGCGGCTTCTTCGGCGCGCAGGCGGCGTTGGGTGCGCAGGGCGTCGGCGTAGACGGCCAGCGATTCGGACACGCTGGTGCCAAATCGGTCGGCCTGGATCAGCATGGAGACCAGGGCGTCGATGTCTCTGAGGCCCACGCGCTGCGACAGGTTGCGCAACGCTTCGGCCCGCGAAGAGCCACCCCGCAGGGCCAAACCGGTGAGGGCAAATTCCTCGGAAAGAATGGGTCGGGCTTGGCGCATTTCGCGGCCCACGCGTTCGATGGCCGCGTCCAGCCCGAGGCCCGCTTGTACGCACAGGCGCAGCAGGTCCAGCGCGTCTGGAAAGGCGTGCAGCAGCTCCAGTTGCCGGCGTTGGATGCGCAGCCTGAGCACCGCGTCGGGCAGGTAGTAGCCCAGCGCAGCTGCGGCCACGACCAAGGCCAGGCGCAGCATAGGGTTGGCGGGCCAGCCTTGGGCATTGAGGACGCCCCAGGCCAGAATGGGCACCAACAGGGTCAGCACGGTTTTGCTGATGAAGTAGATCTGGATTGCCACGGGCGAGCGCCAGCCCGCGTGCCCAAAGCGCAGGCGCAGCGCAGAGGGCGTTTCGCCTTCGCCACCCGACAGGCCCGTCGTCCAAGGGCCCACCCACAGCAGGGCCGACAACAGGCTGGCTTGGGCACGTTGCCAAGCGCTGGCTTGCGTGGTTTGGTCTTTGTTTGGGGTGTTTTGGTCAGTCAGGCGGGCCAGGCGCTCGCGTCCGGGGTCGGGTAGCCAGCGGCTGAGCAGGGCCAGGCTCAGCATCAGGACCAGGGCGAACACAAGTGCTGAAAAAATCAGGGTGGCAGAGGTCATAGAGGTCTGGGCTTGGGATGTTGGAGAAAAGTCAAACTCGGATTTGGATCAGACGCCACATCCACAAGATGCCGAAGGCCATCAGCGTCAACGAGATGTACACCATCTGTAAGCCCATGGGGTCAGTCCACAGGCGCGAGATGAAGCCGGGGTTGAGCAGGCTCATGCCAGCGGCCAGTGCAAAGGGCAGCAGCGACAGAATGACGGCCGAGATGCGCCCTTCGGCAGAAAGCACACGCACGATGCCTGCGATTTTTTGGCGTTCGCGGATCAGGTGGGCGGTGTTTTTCAGAATCTCGGCCAGGTTGCCACCTGTCTCGCTTTGGATGACCACGGCCACCACAAAGTAGCGCACATCGTCGCTGGCCACCCGCATGGCCAGGGTTTGCAGGGCTTGCGCGGTGCTGATGCCGAAGTTGATTTCTTCGAACACCGCACGTAGCTCGTGCGAGAGCGGGGGCGGGCAGTCTTTGGCCGCCACCTGCAGGGCACTGGCAAACGCGTGGCCGGCTTGCATGGAGCGGGCCATCAGGTCCAGCGCGTCAGGCAGGGCCTGGCTGATCAGCGTCAGGCGCACGGTGCGGCGGTGTTGCAAGAAGGCGATCAAAAGCAGCGGGCCCAGTGCCGCAAGCGCCAGGCTCAACAGCACCGGCCAGCCGAGGCTGGCCCCCAGCGCCAAGGACAGCAGCACCATGCCTGCGGCCAATGACAGGGCCTGCGCCAGGCTGAGTGCCAGACCGGTTTGCAGCAAAAAATAGTCGAATGCAGCCACACCAGGAAAAGTTTGCAGCCCGCGCTCGGCCCATGCCCATTGGCTGAGCATTCGCTTGGGGCGCAGTTTGAGCGTGGGCTCGGCCTCATCGATGGGGCCGTGAAGCGTGACCTCTTGCAGCCTTTGCGCCAGGGCTTTTTGGCGTGGGTCCAGGTGTTGCCGCCACAGCCCGTATAGGCCCCAAACCAGAGCGCCGATGCTCAGGGCTGCCAGCACGGCAAAGGTCCAAAAGGGTGTGTTCATGGCTCAGCTCCAGCCCTGGGTGGGTTCAAACAGCTTGTCGCTGAGCGCGATGCCGCGTGTGACCAAGCGTTGCATGAATTTGGGGCGGATGCCGGTGGCCACAAACTGGCCTTGCACGCGGCCGTCGGGATCCAGGCCCGTTTGCTCGAACCGGAAAATTTCTTGCATGCTGATGACATCGCCCTCGATGCCGGTGATCTCTTGAAGACTGGTGATCTTGCGTTGCCCGTCCGACAAGCGCGAGACCTGGATCACCACCGACAGGGCCGCGGCAATTTGCTGGCGCAATGCGCGCGTCTCGGCCTTCAGGCCCGCCATGCCCAGCATGTGTTCGAGCCGAGTGAGCGCGTCGCGCGGGGAGTTGGCATGGATGGTGGTCATGGAGCCGTCGTGCCCGGTGTTCATGGCCTGCAGCATGTCCAGCACTTCGCCCCCGCGCACCTCGCCCATGATGATGCGGTCGGGCCGCATGCGCAGACTGTTGCGCAGCAGGTCGCGCTGCGAAATTTCGCCCTTGCCCTCGATGTTGGGCGGGCGTGTTTCCATTCGCACCACATGGGGCTGCTGCAGTTGCAGCTCGGCCGCGTCTTCGACGGTGATGATGCGCTCATCCCCCGGAATGCTGGCCGACATGACGTTGAGCAGTGTGGTTTTGCCGCTGCCCGTGCCGCCCGAGACGAGCACGTTCAGGCGGGCCCGCACCAAGCCTTGGATCAGCTCTGCCATACCGGAGGTGAGTGTGCCCATGCCGATGAGGTCGTGCACGCTGAAAGGCACTACCGCAAAGCGGCGGATGGACAGCAAGGGCCCGTCCATGGCCAGGGGCGCGATGACTGCATTCACGCGCGAGCCGTCGGGCAGCCGTGCGTCGACCATGGGGCTCATTTCGTCTACGCGCCGCCCGATGCGCGAGACGATGCGGTCGATCACCCGCAGCAAGTGGGCTTCGTTGTCGAACTGCACATCGGTGCGCACGATCTTGCCGTGCCGCTCGACGTAGACACGGTAGGGCCCGTTGACCAGGATGTCCGAGACGGTGGGGTCCGACAGCAAAGACTCGATGGGGCCCAGACCCAGCATTTCGTCTTGGATGGCCTGGATGATGAGGCGGCGTTCGGTTTCGTTGAGGGCCAGTTTGTGCGAGGCAATCAGCTCTTCGGTCAACGCCTTGAGTTCGGTGCGCAAACGGTCGGGGGCCATGCTCTCCATGCGTTGCCAGTCCATCAGCGACAAAATTTCTTGATGGATGCGGGTCTTGATGTCGTCCAGGCGCACCCCTGGCGTTTTGGGGTAGGCAGCGGTGGCGGCAGCCGATATGGGTGTGGGTGCCGGGGCCAGAAGGCGCGTGTCGGCCGCGTGGCCAGGCTTCAGGAGCGCTGGGTCCAGCAGCGTGGTCGCTGGGCTGGCGTTTTCAAATTGGTGGCGCAGGTTCGGTTTCAAACATCTCTCCTCTAGGGGGCAGCAAGGCAAGCTCAGGGGTGAGCCGTTCAGGCGCTTTGCCCAATGAAGCGCTGCATCCAGTGGCGGTGTTTATGGGGGGCACCCTCAAGGAGTGCGCCTGTGGCCTCACGCAGAGCGTGGATCACGGCGTTGTGGTCGTTCACCACCGAAAGGGGCTGACCGATGTGCAGGGATTCGTCCACCCATTCCGGGCCACTGGGAATGCTTTGCTGCACCTTCAGGCCCACGGCCTTTTCCAGCTCAGGCAGGCTCACCCAGCCACGGGGCTTGTAGCGGTTGACCAGCAAGCGCAGCTTGGTTTCGTTCAGGCCCAAGGCACGCATCATGTTGACCAAACGCTGGGCGTCACGCACATCCGGGGTCTGGCTTTGCATCACAATGTTGACCACATCGGCCATGTCCAGCACCTTGAGCGTCAGGGCATTCAGGTTACGCGGCAGGTCCACCACCACATGCTCATGCATGCTGCGCACCAGGGTAAGGACTTTTTCAATGTCCTGAGGGTTGATGGCCATGGCGTTTTCCAGCGAGTGGGGCGCCGCCAGCAGGTTGAGCCGGGGGGTAACCGGGTGCAGGCAACTGGCCAGCAGTTGCACATCGAGCCGGTCAATTTGCCGCGTCAGATCGCTCAGACTGTGTTTGTTGGCCCCACTGCCCAGATAAAACGAGGCGTCGCCGCACTGCAGGTCCAAGTCGACAAAGGCGCATTTTTTGCCAAATTCATTGGCCATGATGTGGGCCATGTTGGCCGCCACGAAACTGGTGCCGTTGCCGCCTTTGCAGCCCATGAAGGCCACCAGTCGGCCAGGGCGCTCTTGTGCATTGGGGTCCAGCGCTGTTCCCGTGGCGCTTGCTGGGCCTGCCGGGGCCACAGGGCGATCGCTCCAGCGTTGCAAGGTCTGCGCCAAGCCGGCTGGGTTGAGCGGCAGAGGCAAGACTTCGCGCACGCCCGCACGCATGGCCCGCATCAGCAAGGCTTTGCTGTTGTCTTCGCTCAGCAGCAACACATTCAATTGGGGCCGCTGTCTCAGCCAGCCTTCGAGCGCGTCTAGGTCATCGTCGGCGATGTTGTTCGGGCTGATGGGGCTGTCCAGCAACACGATGCTGCCCGGTGGCGCATTGTCCAATGCCTGCAGTGGCGCGAGCAGACGAGTGCCTGGTGGGCACAGTACGGCACTGGCCAATGGCAAGGCGTTTTGTTGCAAAGTGCTGCGCAGCGTGGTCAGAAGGGTTTCGTTGGAGGCAATCACATGAATGGACATGGCAAACCTTTCAGGGCGCGGTGACCGCGCCCAAGCCAATGTTGAAGACAGGTGCTGGTGCAGGTGGGGTTTGAAAGCTTTGTTGGTAGCGCATGACAGCGGACAGGGCCGATGCGCCATCGGTGTCCGTCTTGCTGCGCAGCTTGTCGCTGATCAAGGTGGTGGAGTGGGTGGCGTGGGGGCCTGCATCCCGACCCACGCCATGCCCCATGGCGTGGGGCATGCTGTGGGGCATGCCTTGGCCCATTCCACCGCTCGGATGGTGGGGGTGGCAGTTCGGGTCAACCCGCTCGTTTGGGCAGCGCATGCCCATCGGCTGTTGAGCACCGGTGGGCAACAAGCTTTGTTGGGCCTGGGCCCGCTGCACGGCCAGACCAAAGTGTTGGTCCACCATCGTGGGCGGGGTGTCGCAGGCGGCCAGGGCCAGGCTCAGGCTGACGATGCTTAAGCGGCGAAGGTTCAGGGTCATGAAGTTCATGGCGAGGGTCTCCGGGCTCAAGAGGTGGATGAAGGGGTGGCTTCAGTCGAGGGTTCAGACGTGGCCGCAGGTGTGGTCTCATCGGGTATGACTTGGGCCGCCGGTTTTTGAGCAGGCGCGGGTCGTGTTTCGGGAACGGTTTGGGGCAAGGTCTCTGGCTGGGGTGTGCTTGCGGGCGCTGGCATGTACGCGGGCGGTGTGCCTTCGAGCTGGCCTTTCCAGAAGTACTCGCTGCGTGTGGGCGGGATGTAGGTGTCGGTGGGCAACGCGAAGTCAGGCGGCAAGACACGGGCCAGGCGAGGCGTCACCACAAACAACAGCTCGGACTTGTCGGTCTGAAAAGCCGTGCTGCGAAACAGCGCCCCCAAGATGGGCAGCTCGCCCAGAATCGGGAAGGCCTTGATGGTCTGCGTGACGTTGTTCTTGACCAGGCCGCCAATGGCAAAGCTCTCGCCATCGCGCAGCTGCACCGTGGTCGAGGCGCGGCGTGTGGTGATGCTGGGCAACAAGCTGCTTTGACCGCCCAAACCTTTGACGGTGGTGCCCACTTGCGACAACTCCGAGACCTCGGGGGTCACGCGCAGGTTGATCAGCCCGTCTTCGAGCACGGTGGGCAAAAAGCGCAGCCCGACGCCAAACTCTTTTTCTTCCAGCGTGATGGTGGTGCCGCCATTGGCGTTGGTCTGGGGCACGGGGATGTAGATCTTGCCACCGGCCAGGAACGATCCCTCTTGCCCGCTGATGGCGGTGATGGTGGGTTCGGCCAGCACCTTGACCAAGCCTTTTTTCATCTCGGCGGTCAGCGTGATGGTGTTCAGGCCGTTGGCGCGTGCGGCCGTGAGTGCGGTGGAGCCGGCGCTGAGCAATTGCGAGAGCAGGTTGACCGAGGTGTTGCCGATGGTGCGGGTCAGGTTCATGTCAACGCCCAGCTCGTCGAGCAGGGTTTTGGAGACCTCGGCCACTTTGACTTCGAGCATCACTTGCTGCGTGCCGTGCACGCGCAACAGGTTGATGACTTTCTTGTTGCCGTTGAAGGCTTCGGTCAGTGACATGAGGCGCTGAACTTTCATGCCGTCGCTCACGCGCCCGCTCAGCACCAGGGTGTCGGCCACACTGTCCACGCGCAGGTTTTCGGCGCTGGGCACGTACTCGCGCAGTTTGGCGTGCAGGCTGTCGATGTCGGCCCCCACGCTGATGTCGCGCAAGGTGGTGCTGCCCTTGGCGGTCCAGACCAACAAATTGGTGTGGCCGGATTTCTTGCCCAGCAGGTAAATCTCGCGTGGGTTGATCAGCACCACATCGGCCACGTCAGGGTTGCCCACCGACAAGCGCTCGGCGTTTTCGGACAACTGCAGCAGCATGGACTTGCCGGCCGTCAGTCGCAGGGGCGGGGCCATGAGCACTGGGCCTTGGGTTTGCACTTCGGGCTTGCTCGACGATTTGGCTGCGCTGCGGGTGGCAGCCTTGGCAGGAGTGCTGTGGGCCGCAGCAGCAGAGGTGATGGCGAGAGGGGCCGCGCGCGAGGCTTGGGGCCAGATGCAAGCGATGGACAGGGCGATGGACAGTGTGAGGGGCAGTGTGAGGGGCAGGATGTCTGGCATGGGACTCTCTTTGATGTGGGAAATGGACAGGCTCCGGGGGGCTGCTGGCGAGGAAGCGCGGAGTGTTGGCTGCATGAGATCAATGCACGATGGGCTCACTCTTGGGACACAGACAGGCCTCTGATGACCTCAAACCGGGCCGGTTCTGGCGTCGGTGCTGCTGCGGCTTCGGCGGAGGGTGTGGAAGGGGTTACAGACCTGGCGGCACGCGGACGCAGCGGCACGGTTTTGGCTGCAGTGGCGACCACCACCGCAGCGGCCACCTGGGGCAGCAAGTCCAGTTTGCGTGCACCAGCCGTTTGTACCGGGATGTTGTCGCTGTGGCTGCGCAGCACCAATGACAAAGTGCCCACGCTGCGGGCCAGGTCAATTTGTTCGGCCTGTTGCGGGCTGACTTGCAGTGTCACGGCATTGACCACGCGGGGCTTGCTCTCGTTGGTGGACACGTCTTGTGCCACGGCCAGCACCTGGATGCGTTCAATCACGATTTTCGAGACCGGCTGGTTCTGGCTGTCGGGCGTGTTGACCATCACGTCCACAAAATTGCCAGGCAGTGCAAAACCGGCCACACCGACGATTTCATTGACCTTCACAGTGACCGCGCGTTGACCGGGTGCCAGCACCGAGGACAGGCCACCTTTTTCGCCCACAGGCGCTAGCTTGCTCTGCAGCAAGGGTTCGCCACGCAGCACTGGCATGTGAATCACCCGGCCCACCGCTTGGTCGAGTGTGGTCAAGGGGTCCTGAATGGCTGCCGCTTTGGGCCAAGCCAGGGTTTGCAACATGTCTGGTTGAAGCCGGGTGCCCATTTGCAAATCGCGTTGGGCCACGATCACTTGCAAGGTATTGGAAGCGCTTTGCTGTTGTAACCAACTGGCGGCGTAAGCGGCAGCCGCCAAGCTCAGCACCAAGGCCAGCAGCAGCGCACCCAAGGGGCGAATGTTTCTCATGGAAGGAAGTCCTTGCAAGGCTAAATAATTCACGAAAAAGGCCAGAGCTTGAGTACATGCACCGCCGTGCCCGCGCCAATCGCCAAGGCGTAAGGCATGCGTGTTGCACTCACTGGAAAGGCCGTGCGCTCAGCGCTCGGCCCGTGTTGACGGCTCAGCCAAAGCTGTGTGAAACCGGTGCTCAGGTTGTTCAGGGTCTGGCCCAGTTGACCGCTGAAAAGCGCCCAAGCGATGGACAGCAAGCCCCCGGCCAGCAATATGAGCAGGTTGACCCACAGCATGTCGGGGTGCCCCACAAACAGCCCCGTGGCGGCGGCCAACTTCACATCGCCAGCACCCACGGCCCGCATCAGATAAAACACCAGAAAGCCTAAAAAACCCACCAAGCCCCCCGCAAGCGCCGAACCCAATCCGATGCCGTGCGGGGACAGTGACAGCCCGATGGCGGTCAAGCTGCCCCACAACACCAGCGTGTTGGGAATTCGGCGCGTTGCGGTGTCGTGCCACATGGCCGCCAAAAGCATGACGGCCAGTGCGGCCAGATGTGTCCAGTCAAAAAGGCTGAGGGGCATGGGGGTGATTCAGACGCAGGTCAAAGAAGAAAAAGCTTCGCTGGGATGTCTTTAGACAACAAGCTGGCCTGCGATGTCTTCAAACAAATCTTTGAGGCTTGTTCCCAAAGTAGTCGCACCAGCACCCATTACGATCCCGATGAGTGCTGCCATCAAGCCGTATTCGATGGCGGTTGCGCCATCTTCATCGGCCCAAAATGTCTTGAAAGATTGATAAAAGTTTTTCATGTGCTAACTCCAGAGTTGAAAAGTTGAGGTGAGCTTCAAGCCCGTCTTCGAACTGCACGCAACTGGGTAGTTTTTGTGCAGTGGCTTTCGGACTTTGCAGCGGTTGGAATGTTTTCAAACCGCCAAGTCACTTTAAAAAAATAAACCGCTTTGCACAGTGCGCTACAGCACCAAATGGTTGATTTCGGGGCGATGCAGCATGCGCAGTGCGCCAGCGCACCGAAACAAGCTGCGTGCGTCTTTATGGTGGAGTTTTTGCATTTGGTCCATCCAGGCCCATTTCAGGAGATCGCCCATGACCAGGTTTCAGGACCCCGCACACAAGGCTCAAGGTTTTCAAAAAACCAAGATGAATTGGAGCTTTGCAGGCTCTGCCTCTGCCCTACGCGCTGAAGGACGACAAGGCGGTAAAAAACAAGCCCAGCAGCGCGGCGCGGCCGTGGTCGAGTTCGCGCTCATCCTGCCCATCTTGCTGACCCTGCTGGTGGGCGGCATCGATGCGAGCCTGGCTTTGTACGACAAGGCTGTCATCACCAATGCCAGTCGAGAAGGCGCACGCGCGGGCATCGTGGCACGCAACCCACTGGTCTCTCATCAACATATCTTGGATGTGGTCAATGCTTACGCAAGACCGGCGCTGGTCAGTTTTGGGGCGAATACGGCTGATCCCACAGTGAGCATCCAAAAGATCACACCTTTGAACAGTGACCCTTTTCTGAAGGTCACAGTGAGCTACACCTTTCAAGGCATTGGACTAGGCAGTTTGCTTGAGAGCCTGGGCAAGCCCATTAAGTTGCAGGCGACCACGGTGATGGTTTACGAGTAAAGGACATGGCAATGAAAAAAATCAAACTGTTTTCCAAATCCCAAAAAGGTGCAGTCAGCGTGTTGTTGGCGCTGACTTTGCCTGTGTTGATCGGTGTCGGGGCCTTGGCGGTTGACTTGGCATATTTGCACGTGGTGCGCAACGAGTTGCAAAACGACGCCGACGCAGCAGCGCTGGCCGGGGCACGCAAGCTCTACACCAATGGGGGCTCGGCGCTGAATTGGGAGGGCGCAGCCAGCACAGCCAGCAGAGCCATCGCCCTCAACCGAGCCGCAGGTGACGGACTGTCCGACGGTCTGGTGCAAACCGGTTACTGGGACACGACCCAGACGGCGACGGGTTTGCAAGATTTGCCCATGATACCGAGTGCCAACGATGCGCCTGCCGTGCAGGTGACTGTGGGTAAAAGCGAGAACCAGAACAAGGCTCCGGTGCGCACCTTTTTGGCCAGCATCTGGGGCGTGTATGCCAAGCCAATTCAGGTCACGGCGGTGGCGGGGGTGAGCAGCCCGGGGACAATTTTGCCGGGCGGTTTGTTTCCCTTTGCCATTTCAAAATGCATGTACGACAAGTTTTGGAACATGAATGCGCAGCCTGCTGGACCGCGTGTGGATCCACTGACCGGTCTGGTGCCTGAGTTCAAAATTGGGTCGGTGTACAAATACGACAACTGTGAATCGGGCGAGTGGACATCGCTGAACACTCAAGCCTTGGGGGCCAATGCCATCGAGAAAATGATTGAGGACGGCAACCCGATCAGCATGTCGGTAGGCGATGCGGCCTGGATGCAAACGGGCGTCAAAACCAGTTTGTACACCGATGTCAAAAAATGCAGTGCGGCAGACAATCGCAAGTGCGAGTTTGTGGTGGTGCCCACCCTCTTGCAGGTGGTCTCAGGGACTTCGGCACCGATCGTGGGCTTTGCCTGCCTGCAGTTGCTGGACGCCGTAGGCGGTAATGAAAAATACATCCTCGCCAAAATGAGCAACCAATGCCCACCGCCCCTGTCTGGCGGCGTGGGACCGAATTACGGCGTTATCTCGCAGCCGAGTTTGTTTCAGTGAGAAAGGATGTGGTCAGCAAGGGCGAACACGCCCTGGCTAGCCACAGCTCTTATGTGTGGGATGGGTGCCATGCGTGCCATGAAGGCGGAGTCTTATCGCCCTTTGGGCTTGTGCATCAGGCGTACACCTGGTGGCTTACGCCGTCTTCGTGTGGGTAAATCTCCAGTACCTCTGCCTCTCGCAATGGGGTCAAGGCTGATGTGCCAGGTATCAGAGCTGATGAATCGCTGCTCCAACCCGCATGGCTCGGGCCTGAACTCCAATTCAAGGGCACACCGCGTTGTACAGCGAACAAGCGTTCAGGCTGGTCATGGAACATCACCCCCACTGCCACAGGCCCTGACAGCAGGGCCAGTGCCCTGTGCAAAGTTTGTGCCGGTTTCCCCTGGTGGATGGCGTCGATCAGGTGGGCAATGACTTCGGTGTCGCTCTGGCTTTTGAAACGGTAGCCTCGATCCAGCAAAACCTGTCGCAAGGCCTGCTGGTTGTGCAGACTTCCGTGGTGCACCAGAGCTACATGCACCGGGCTGTTGAGCGTGGCTTTGGGGCCCTGGCTGATGTGGGGCAGGACTTGAGGCATGAGCCGACTGCCCAGGAGAGCCAACTTGCCAGAGTAGGCCAGGCCAGCACGACCTTGCAGGCGGTGCAAGGCATCGTCGACATCTTTGGCTTGCCATTGGGATACCCCAGTTATCCAGCGTTGACGGTGCAGACCAGGGGGCAGATCTATGTTGTTCTGTCTGCCATATACCGCCAGGCCGCAGGTGTTGTGACTGGCTTGATCCAATTGCTGTAAGCCCCGAACCAGTCGGGGAATGATGTTGCTGGTGGCCACCAGGCCTGCGATACCGCTCATTTGCTGGGCTCCTGGACTCAACGTTCGCGCAAGGCTTGCGTCATCGATTGCAAAGGTCTGAGCAAATACTCCATCACGGTTTTCTGCCCGGTCTTGATTTCCACGGTGGCGGTCATGCCCGGCGTGGCGTTCATGTGCATGCCATGCCTGTCCAATCGCTGATCGATGATGCGCACCAGAATGCGGTAATAACCTTCCTCCAGGTCGACAGGCGCATTGCCTGGTTTTCGGGGCTTGTTTTCATCACGCAAGGTGTCGGGGCTGATGTGGTCCAGCACTGCCTCCAGACCGCCATATTTGTTGAAGTCATAGGCGCTCAACTTGACCACGGCGGGCTGGTTCACTTTGAGGAAAGCCACTTCTGAGGGTTTTACATAGGCTTCCACCAGCATGTTGTCCTGCACAGGCACGATCTCCAAAATGGTTTGACCGCTCTGGATGACAGCGCCCAATGTCGTTTGTTGCACGTTTTTTACAATCCCGTCCATCGGTGCCCGAATCACGGTTTTCTTGAAGGCATCCTCACGGGCAAGGGTGTTCTCACGCGTTTGTGACAATTCGGATTCCACGTGAACCCATTCATTGCTGGCATCGGTCAGGTAGCGGTTGCGCCGTTCGGCCATGTGCGATTGCATATCTGCGTATTGCCGTTTCAGGCGGAGTAACTCGACTTCGGACATTACGCCTTGTGCAACCAGTGGCGAGATCAGGTTCAGTTCCTTGTTCAGCTCTTCCAAAGACTGCTCCATGGCGCTCATCTGTTCGTCGAGCGCCCGTTTGCGTGCGTGGTAAGCCTGAGTTTCGCGTTGCATCACCGAGGTTGCGTTGCGAACATGGGGCGGAAACTGCAGCGATGCGCCATAGGCTTCGGCCCGCAGTCTGGCGGCTTGGGCGGAAAGGGCGATCCATTTTTCACGCGCCTCGCGGAACACGGGGCCTGCGCGTGCGTCATCGATGCGCAGCAAAACTTGGTCTTTGACCACCGCATCGCCTTCACGCACCAGCAGTTCTGCCAGCACACCCGAGTCCAGGCTCTGGATCACCTGCTCACGGCTGGATGGAATGACTTTGCCGGTGCCTCGGGTGATTTCGTCCAGGCTGAAGGTGGCAGCCCACAGCAGTGCTGCCAACAGCACCAAGCCCATGATCCAGACCAAGTTTCTGCTGGTGCGGCGTTCGTCGTCTTCGATGCTCAATTCGGAGTTTGGGATGAGGCGTTGGGATTTTTTTTTGAAAATGAACATCTTGTTTCCTGAAGTCTTCAAGCCGCGGCAGGGGTGACAGGCGAGGTGGTGGGCACTGCCTTGCTGGCAGCTGTTTGGGTTGCGCTGCGCGAGGGCTTGCTTGTGCCCGGCTGCGATGCGACACCCTTGGAGAGTTTTTTGAGCACCTCTTCACGCGGGCCTTCCAGTAAAATCTGCCCCTGGTCCAGTAGCGCGATGCGCTCTGCCCATACCAGCAGTTGCAGTCGGTGGGTAGACAGCACCAAGGTGCGTCCCTGTAACCATTCGCCTAGCTCCTCGATCACCTTGGCCTCGGTGGTCTGGTCCATCATCGAGGTCGGTTCGTCCAGAAACACCAAGGCCGGGTCGCGCAGCATCATGCGGGCGATCGCCAGCAATTGGCGCTGTCCGCCCGACAAGCCGCCACCGGCTTCGGTCAGCGGCATGTCCAGGCCGCGTGGGTGGCTGGCCACCATGCTGTACATGTCAAGTTTTTGCAGTACCGCGATGACCCGCGTATCGCTGATCCAGCTGTCCGACAGGACCAGGTTGTCTCGCAGGCTGCCCTGAAACAGTTGGGCTTCCTGACCCACATAGCCCAGACGACTGCGCAATTCGGCCGGCTCGATTTGTTGCAGGTCCACGCCATCGATCGAGACCCGTCCCCCCAGCGGGGTGTACAAACCGGCCAGTAAACGCAGCAACGTGCTTTTGCCACTGCCAATGCGGCCCAGCAAGGCCAGGTGTTGACCGGCTGTCAGCTGCAAAGACAGTTGACGGATAACGGGGATCTGATGTTCACCCGGGTAGGCAAATTCAAGTGCTTCGGCGCTGAGGTTGCCGGCAATTTTTTCGGGGACCACATAGCGGCGCGCACCATCGCGGTCACGGGGGCGTTTCATCAGGGCGTCCAGAGTGTCCAGCGAGCTGCGGGCTTGCTGGTAACGGGAGGCCAAGGCCATCACGCTGCCCAGCGGCGAGATGGCGCGTCCTGCCAGAATGACCGAGGCGATGAGGCCACCGAGCGTGAGCGTGTTGTCGCCGATCAGGTAAACACCGTAGACCACCATGCCTACAGTCACCAGTTGCTGGATGGAAGCGGTCAGGCCCAGCATCAAGTTGCTCAAGGAACGGATTCTTTTGTAGGAATCGGAGGTGGCCAGGTTGGCATTTTCCCAGCGCCTTTGCAGATAGCTTTCGGCGTTGTGGGCTTTGAGCATTTCCAGATTCAACAGCGATTCGACCAGCACACTTTGCTTGTCGCCGCTTTCTTTCATGTTCTCGCGCATGGCACGCATGAGTGGCCTTTGTGCCCACAAACCCACAATGATCAGAATGGGTACGGCAGCAGCCGGGATCCAGGCGATGGGGCCACCGATGATGCCAATCAACACGATGAACATGAGGATGAAGGGCATGTCCACCACCATCACCATGGAGGCCGAGGACATGAATTCGCGCAGCGATTCGAAGTCGCGCATTGAGCTGGCAAAAATACCGATGGACTGTGGCCTGTGCTCAAGCCGAATGGCCATGATCTCGCGCAGCAGTGTGGCGTTCAGACTCAGGTCGGCCTTGCGACCGGCCAGGTCGACCAGTCGTGCTTTCAGCCAGCGCGTGCCGAACTCCAGCAAGATGGCCACTGTGGTGCCGATGGCCAGGGTCCAAAGGGAGGTGTAGGCCTGGGTCGGCACTACACGGTCATACACGTTCATGGCAAAAAAAACGGCGGCCAGGGTGAGCAAGTTGGCCACTACGGCCGCCATCATCGATTCGATGTAAAAACCTTTGTAGCGCCAGACGGTGTTCCAGAACCAGGCAAGCGCTTCACCCTTGAAGGGCACCAGTTGCTGGGCCGACTTTTGCGTGGCGGCTTTGACCACCAGGATCTCGCCGTAGCTCAAACGTTTCAATTCGTCCATGGACATGGCGATTTCGCGCATGCCGGTTTCGGCCATCAGCACTTGGGCGGTTTGACCTGCCACGGACAGCAGCACGGCGGCGCGGCCATCCACCAGGGGCACGATGACGGGCAGCACATAACTGGGCAACTGCTGCAAATCTGTGCGTGACCAAACGGCCAGCATGCCGTGCAGTTGCGCCAGGTCCGGGTAGGCATTCATGGGAATGCGGCCTTCTTCGTCCACAGCGAAACCAGCGCGCAAGGCCGACAAGTGCACCTCACGGTCAATCCGCTTGGCAATCAGGGCCAGACAGACCAGCAAGGGGTCGCGTTCGCTCGGGCCGGTTGGTGCCTCCGCCTTGGTGGTCGAGTTGCGCAGTGGGGTCGCATCCAAAGGTGAAAATGCAAGTTGGTCCATGGGGGTCACTCGGGTTGTGTGGGGTTGGGTGGTGTCTGGCCGGTTGCAGCAGCCGGGGGCATAGGGGCGTTAGAGATCTGTGCCGCTGGGGGCGCGGCGCTTAGAGTCCCTGTGTTCTTGGGGGTCAGGGTGTAGGCTTGGGCCAGCTGACCCAGGCTGGCCAGGATGCGGGCCTGAGACAGACGCGATTCGTGCAACGCCGTTGCCGCGTTGCTTTGGTAGGTGTAGAGGTCGCTCTGGATGTTCAACAGATCCAGCAAGGAGCGTCTTCCGACACGGAACTGCAGGCCATAGCCTCGGACCAGTTCTTGCGCCGTTTGGGCTTGTTGCAAGCCCATTTCGGCCCGGTTGGTGGAGGTCAACCAACTGGCCCAAGCTGTTGAGAGTTGTTCGTTCAGAATCAACCGGGTTTCTTTCAGCTCAAACTCCAGAGCCTGCAGATTGCCACTGGCTACGCCAACAGCACCGCGTGTGGTGCCGCCATCGATCAGTGGGAGGTTCACCTGCAGTTGCGTGACATATTTGCCTTCCGCCAAGCCAGGAGTGGTCGATTTGGCATGTGTGAGGTTGACCGTGGGCGCGTATTGGGCTTGCGCGTAGCGCACACTGGCCAAAGCGGCTTCGCGTTGCGCCAGCATCCGCGCGATCACGGGATGCTGATCACCCAGTTCGGCCTGTGCCTTGGCCAGACTGTCATAGGGCACAGGGGGGGAAAATGACAACCCACTGGGCTCCGAGGGGGGCGGGGCCATCAGCATGCGGGCCACGCGCTCGGCTGCCACAGCCGTCTCGGTTTCACTTTTGAGCAAGACGAGTCGTGCGTTGTCGTAGCGCACCTGGGCCTGGTTCAAATCCACCCGTCGTCCCGGGTCCACCTGGGTGATGGTCTGGAAATCGCGCAGGATTTTCTCGTGCGTGTTCAGGTTCTCCTGCGCCAGGCTCACCATGTGTCTGTGGTGTGCCCACTGCAGGTAGGCCTCACTGCTGAGCAGCGCCACATCGTCGCGTGTGATGTCTTCTTGTTTCTGACTGGCCATCGCCAACGACTCGGAGCGCTCAACATCCGATTGAATGCGCCTGCCTGACCAGAGGTTCAAGCTCAGCACCGGTGTTTGCATCCAGCGGTTGGGCAAGGCGGTGCTGCGGTAATCGTTGTAAGAGCCTGTCCATGACAGTTGCGGCCAGTGCGCCCCTTTGGCACGCGTGATGTCCGACTGTGCGGCATCGGTTCTTGAGCGGGCTGCAGCGATGCTGGGGTAGTCTGCCAACGCTTTCAAGACGGTCTCTTGAAGGCTTTGTGCGCAGCTCCAAGCCGGCAGCATGGCCGCAGCCAGGCACCAGACGCGTGTGGTGGAAAATGGCATAAACCTCCTTGGATTTTTTCATTCAAATGACGCGGCATGCTCTGCCCTGAGCCCATCCCGACCAGAGAATCAGCTTAGGAACGCTGGGCAACTTTGGGCATCCTTTGAAACCGATAGCGGCACTACTGCCAATTCGGTAGCCCATGAAAAAACGGGTAAGCCGCAAGGCTTACCCGTTGGAGATCAGTCTCTGTTTTTTAATCAGAGGACTGCGTGCTTGACCGCTTTGACTCAGACGCCCAGGTAGTAGGCGTTGTCGATGTCCAGCACCAAAGGCATGCTGGCCACTGCCACTGCGGCATCTCCGGACTGCTGACCCTCGGCCCATGCAGCGCCCGTGAAGATGAACTCTGCCGAGGCACCCACAGCCAAATTACCGAACGAATAAGCGGTGCCAGTCGCAGCGCCGTTCAGGTCGTACACCGCATCGGTCAAGGTGACGTCAACGAGCGAGATGTTGCCGGTGTTGCTTACGGTGAAGCGGAACTGCGGATCGATACCCGAGGCCGATGACAGCAAGGGTCCTGTAGGGCCATTGGCATCGTCCCAGGTTGCTCCGTTGTCCACCGACACGTACTTGGTCAGGTCAATGATGGGTTGGTAGACCACTGTGACACCTTCCGAGTCCTCAAAAGCAGGTGTTTCGCTGGTGTCTGCAATAGCGGTATTGGTAAGTACCCCATCCCCTCCGGCATTGCTGTCCAGATCGGATTGGGTCAACACATAGCTGGAGTTGTAGACCACCGTAGCGCCTGGCGCGAGCGACGCCAGTGACTCGCTCATGCCCGTCAGACCATCCACCACCGTGAGGTTGGTCAGGGTGACTGTGCCCGGGTTGGTTACCGTGAAGACATAGTTCACCAAGTCACCCGCTGCATCGGCCAGGGCGTTGCCATTGCCACCGTTGATGCTCAGGATGCTCTTGTCGAAGTCCAAGCCAATGGTGCGAAGCACCGGGACCGATTCGATGTCGCTCACGGTCGTGGTTTCAGCCGAGTCCGCCACCGCGACGTTGTCAATGTAACCATCACCGCCGCCGTTGTTGTCCAGATCGGCCTGAGTCAGTGTGTAGCTGGTCAGGTAGGTCTGTGTTTGTCCGGGGGCCAAGGTCAGGTTATTGACCGTCAGACCGGTCAGTGGTTCTGCAATGGACACCTGGGTCAGGGTCACATTGCTGGGGTTGGCCACCACAATGCGGTAGTTAAGCACATCGCCCACGGCATCGACCAGGTTGTTGCCGTTGCCACCTGTGACATTCAGGAATGTCTTGTCCAAGAACAGCACCGGGGTGCGGATCAGTTGCACGGTTTCATTGTCGAATGCTTGCAATGTCTGGTCAGAATCCACAGTGGTCCCGTTTTCGATGTAGCCATTGCCACCGCCGTTGTCATCCAGATCCGCCTGAGTCAGCGTGTAGCTGGTCAGGTACACCTGATTGGCACCCGGGGCCAATGAAGCAATGGTCTGGCTCAGACCAGTCAAGTCATCCAGTACAGTGACATTGGTCAAGGTGACGGTGCCTGCGTTGTAGACGTTGATGGTGTAGTTCAGGTTATCGCCGGCTGCGTCTGCAAAAGCGTTGCCATTGCCGCCTGTAATACCGGAGACGTTCTTCTCGACACCCAGTCCAATGGTGCGCAGCAAGGGGGTGGATTCCGCATCGGCCACCATGTCTGTTTGATCCGAGTCAGCCATAGCGACGTTGTCGTGGTACCCGTCTCCATCGCCATTGCTGTCAACATCGACCTGGGTCAGGGTGTAGATTGAGCTGTAGGCTGCGCTTTCTCCCGGGGCCAGTGTCACACCCGTCACACTCAGACCTGTACTTGGGTCTATCACCGAGACATTGGTCAAAGTGATGTTGCCTTCGTTGGTAACGGTGGCGGTGTACTCCAACACGTCTCCTGCCGCATCGGCCACAACGTTGCCGTTGCCGCCGGTGATGGCGACCAGCGATTTGTTCAGTGCCAACGAGGCACGTGGCAGCACCAAGATTGGCTCCATGTCGCTCACTGCATCCGTTTGTGCACTGTCAGCTGTTGCTGTATTTTCGACGTAGCCATCGCCACCTCCATTGCTGTTCAGGTCTTGCTGCGTCAGAACGTAGCTGGTCAGGTAAGACTGGTTTTCGCCAGGGGCCAGCGTCACACCTGTCACGATCAGACCGGTCATGGGATCGGTGACCACCACATCGGTCAAGGTCATGTTGCCAGGGTTGGACACGGTGACGGTGTAATTGAGCACATCACCTGCCGCATCGGCTGCGGTATTTCCGTTGCCACCAGTGATGCTGGCAATGGCTTTGTCTACCGCAATGGCAGGGGCTTGCTCTACGGCAATCGAAGCATCGTCGGTGTCGGGCCCGGTCTGGCTCGAATCGGCAGTGGCCAAGTTGACGATGGGGTTACCCGCGTCAATCTCGGCTTGCGTGACCACGTGGCTGGCGGTGTAAGACCAGGTCTCACCCACATCCAACTCGCCATCGGCAGAAGCGGCGTCAGCGACCAGGGCGAGGTTGCTGATGAATGGATCGGCCACGGTGACGCCAGTGAGCGTCTGGTTGCCGGTGTTTTGTACGCTGATGGCGTAGTTGATGACTTCGCCTGCAGCGTTGGCGGTGCCACCAGCGACAGAGGCGTCCTTGACGATGTTGAGGGCGGGTGCCTGCTCTACGCGGATAGAAGCATCGTCGGTGTCGGGGCCGGTCTGGTCGGAGTCGGCAGTGG
>JBIKHW010000207.1:0-6198 GCA_044361935.1 Limnohabitans sp.
GACATCATCGTGGTGTCGGATGAAGCGCACCGCACGCAGTCGGGCAAGTTGGCCCGCAACATGCGCATGGCGCTGCCCAATGCGGCGTTCATTGGCTTTACTGGCACCCCCCTGTTCAAACACGACCAACTGACCAAACGCATTTTTGGCGACTACGTGTCGCGCTACGACTTCAAGCGCAGCGAAGAAGACGGCGCTACGGTCAAGCTGGTGTACGAGAACCGGGGCGAAAAGCTGGGTCTGGCCAAGCTGGATTTGAACGACAAAATTGCCGAAGCGGTGGATGCCGCCGATCTGGACGTTGACCAAACGGCCTTGCTGGAAAAGCTGCTGGGCAAGGACTACGAAGTGGTGACCGCCGACGAGCGGCTAGAACGCATCGCCGCTGACTTTGTCGACCATTGCAGCACCCGCTGGGAAGCGGGCAAGGCCATGCTGGTGTGCATCGACAAAATCACTTGCGCCCGCATGTTGCAGCTGATCGGGCCGCTCTGGAAAACCAAAGCCGCCGCCGTTCGAGCCGATGCACAGCACAAGCTACAAGCCATCAATGCCGCGACCGATGACGAAGCGCGGCAAGTGCTGCACGCCCAGCGCGACCGCCTGCTGGCTAAAGCCACTTGGATGGACGAGACGCTGATCGAGCTGATCATCAGCGAGGCGCAAAACGAGGTGGCCGATTTCAAAGAGTGGGGTTTCGACATCATTCCCCACCGCGAGGTGATGAAGCTGGGGTTCGAGACCGCAGACGGCCAGCGCGTGGATGTGGAAACCGCTTTCAAAAACCCCAAACACCCGTTCCGCGTGGCGGTGGTGTGTGCCATGTGGCTCACGGGTTTTGACGTGGAATGCTTGTCCACGCTCTACATCGACAAACCCATGCGGGCACACACCCTGATGCAGGCCATTGCCCGCGCCAACCGGGTGTATCCGGGCAAAGACTTTGGCCTGATCGTGGATTACAACGGCATGCTCAAAAGTCTGCGCGAAGCCTTGGCGCAATACGCGCTGGGCGACGATGGCGGAGAGGCCGAGATTGTGGCCCCCATTGAAGAGCGCGTGGCGGCCCTCGCCGATGCCATTGCCGTGACCGAAGCGCATTTGATGGGCCTGGGCTTTGATGCCAGCCGCTTGCTGGGCAGCAAAGGTTTTGTGCGCATTGGCTTGCTGGCCGATGCGGTGAATGCTGTCTACACCAGCGACGAGACCAAGCGCCGGTATGAAATTTTGTCGCGCGTGGTGTTCAGTCGCTTCAAGGCTTTGTTGGTGGAGCCCTCAGCGCTGGTCTATGCAGAGCGGCATGACAACATCGAAGCGATTTACAAAAAGCTGAGCGAGCGGCGTGACACCGCCGATGTGAGCGAGTTGCTCAAAGAGCTGCGCCGCATCGTCAACGAAGCGATTGCCACCCATGCCTCCGGGGTGGATCAGGCCAATGGTTTGACGGTGGACTTGTCGCAGATCAACATGGAAAAGCTGCGCGACGAATTTGCCAGCAAGGTGCAGCGCAAGGCCACCGCCATTGAAGACATTCGCCAGATCGTGGAAGAAAAGCTGGCGCAGATGCTGGCGCAAAACCCGCTGCGCATGAACTACGAGAAAAAATACCAAGAGATCATCGCCGCCTACAACCAAGACAAAGACCGCGCCACAGTCGAAGACACTTTTGCCAAGCTGCTGGATGTGATGGCCGCGTTGGATGTCGAACAAAATCGCAACGCGCGAGAAGGTTTGAGCGAAGACCAGTTGGCCTTGTTTGATTTGGTGCAACGCGGCGACTTGAACAAGTCCGAACGCGAACGCATCAAACAAGCCAGCCGCGATTTGCTGGCGGGCGTGATGGCGGTGATTGCGCCCTTGGACCGCTGGACTGAAAAAGAGCAGACCCAAGCCGAGGTGGAAATCTTCATCATGGATCAGGTCTACCTGTCACTGCCCGAGCCCCCCTACACGCCACAAGACAAAGCCGACGTGGCGCAATTGGTTTACCAGCACATTCGGCAGCAGAGCTTGCGGGCTTAGCCGGGCGCTGTTCAATTCAACGGGGATGCGGGTTGGGTATGAGCAGGCAGTGTTAAGGCACTCAGAGCTTATGCGGCAACAGGCTTGGGGGTGCCCTGCTTGGCGCGACTTGATAAATTGCCAGTTGCCCGAGGCCTGCGAACCAGCCGAATCTCCAACTTGCAACCCAAGGCATCTGCATACTTGGTCAGCGTTGCCAATGAGGGCGAGTGCTTGCCACTGCCGGACTCCATGCGTGCCACAGCAGATTGGGTGGTTCCGATTTTTTCAGCCACTTGCGCTTGGGTCAGGCCTTGCGACGTGCGGGCCTTCAAGAACTCATCCAAAAGAGAAAACTCGTCGCTCAGCTGGTCGAATTCTGCTTTGACGGCCGCATTGGCCAGTGCCTGGGTGCGCAGTTGTTTATGCGTCAACATCTTTCCACTCCTTCATACGCTTGCGCGCAAGTGCCAATTCTTTGGGCGGTGTTTTGTCGGTCTTCTTCACAAACTGATGGAGCATGACAATTTTGCGATTCACCACCGTACAGAAAAAAACGCGCCCAATACCTTCTCGGGACTTCAATCGCAGCTCAAAAAGCCCTGAACTCATGGCCCGCGTATGGGGCATTCCCAAATCCGGGCCAAATTCCATCATGCGATCAGTGCAATGAAAGTACCTTGCCAAAATGCCGGGCGGCAATGCCAGCACATCAGCCTGTAACTTTTCATCGTGATATTTGATGTCCCACTTCATGCCAGAAATATAGCATGTTTGAGATAATTTGTTACTCAGGCTTGCTGGTCCTGGATATACACTTTCGGCGCTTTGTGCGGTGATATCCGGGATGCAGATTGGATGTGGCTATCAGCGATTACGGTGAATACGTCGCTTATTCACCGCAAAATTTGCGGCGAAAGGTGGGTCATCAGTGCATTCATAAACCGATTGCGCGACACGATCACTTGCAAGCGCGACACATTGAGAGACATAATGGCCAGAAATACTGTCGCTCTTCGTCGCGCTTAACCTCTTGAGCGCGACAAATTGCCCTAAAGGCCACCCCATGCCCCGCATCACCCCCGCCGACGAATTGCATCTGATCGAATCCATCGTGGCCCCGCACCCCGGCGGGATCGGTATTGCCGAGATCGAGCTGGCCATGGCGCAGCGTCAGGGCGGGGCGTTGAACCGTCGCACTTTGCAACGCCGCTTGCTCAAACTGATCGATGCGCAGCGGATCACGTCTGAGGGGCAGAGCATTGCGCTGGTTTACAAGCCGGTGGCGCTGGCTTGGGCGCAGCTTGCGGGTGGGGGCGGTGGCGGGGGTGTTAGTGCCCCTGTGGGCGTGGCCGAGGCGGAGCCCGATCTGCCGGTCTCGCCAGCGGGGGCCAGCATCCGTGATCGGGTCCGTCAGCCGCTGATGCACCGCCGCCCGGTGGGTTATCGGCGTGAGTTTTTGGAGTCGTATCAGCCGGGCGTCACGTTTTATTTGCCAGCCGCGCTGCGCAGCCAGCTGCACGAGATGGGCCGCACGCCCGCCGACGAACGACCCGCAGGCACCTACGCCCGCGACATCTTGAGCCGTTTGTTGGTGGATTTGTCGTGGGCTTCATCGCGGCTGGAGGGCAACACCTACAGCCGCCTGGACACGCAAAACCTGATTGAGCATGGGCAGGCCGCGCAGGGCAAGGACGCCATCGAAACGCAGATGATCCTGAACCACAAAGCTGCCATCGAGATGCTGATTGAGGACACGGACGAAGACACGAACGAGGTGGGTTTTGATGCCTTCACATTCAAAAACTTGCATGCCGTCTTGTCGCAAGACCTGATGCGCGACCCGCAGGCCAGTGGCCGTCTGCGTCGGCGCGTGGTGGAGATTTCGGGCACGGTGTTTCACCCCGTCGCCATGCCCCAGGTGATTGAGGACTGTTTTGAGCTGCTGCTTGGCAAAGCTGCCGCCATTCCCGACCCGTTTGAGCAGGCGTTTTTCCTCATGGTGCAGCTGCCGTATTTGCAGCCGTTTGAAGATGTGAACAAACGCGTGTCGCGCATTGCCGCCAACATGCCGCTGATCCAGCACAAGCTGTGCCCCTTGTCGTTCATCGACGTGCCCGAGCGGGCTTACATCGAAGGCACTTTGGGGGTGTATGAGCTCAACGAGGTCGATTTGTTGCGCGACGTGTTTGTGTGGGCGTATGAACGCTCGTGCCAGCGTTATCTGGCCATCACCCAAACCATGGTCGAGCCGGACCCCCTCAAAATCAAATACCGCGAGGCGCTGATTCAGGCCGTGCAGGCGGTGGTCAAGGGTCTGCAAGCGCCCAGCCCAGAGGTGCTGGCCCCCGTGGTGGCGCGCATGCCTGTGCCCGCAGCCGACAAGGACGCGTTCACCCGCATGTTGGCCGAGGCGCTGCAGCAGTTGCACGAAGGCAGCGTGGCCCGCTACCGGTTGCGTCGCTCTGAATACCTGGCCTGGCAGTTGGTTTGCTCGGGTGGTGACGATCACTTGTAACTTTTTGCCCAGCCGCACCGAACTGTGAGTTCATCAGCGTTATCGTTCACGGTCTTGGGCAGCGTACATCTCGCACCATCCGCCAAGTGATCGCCCCATCAGGAGTTCCCCTTTCATGCGTCTTCGTCAAATTGTTTTGTTGCTCTTGCTGGCGCTGGCCATCGGTGCATTTGTGGCGCTGGACTTGGGGCGTTATCTGAGCTTTGAGCAGCTCAAGGCCAGCCAAGCCAGTTTTGACCAGCTTTATGCACAGCAGCCTGTGATGGTGGCCGCTGTTTACTTTGGGGTGTACGTCTTGGCCACGGCGCTGTCGATTCCGGGCGCGGTCATCATCACCTTGGGCGGCGGTGCCGTGTTTGGCCTGTGGCAGGGTTTGCTGCTGGTGTCGTTTGCTTCCACGCTCGGTGCCACTTTGGCTTTTCTGGCTTCGCGTTTTGTGCTGCGCGAGTGGGTCGAAGCGCGTTTTGGGCAGCGCTTGGCCGACATCAACGCGGGTGTGGACAAAGAAGGCGCGTTTTACCTGTTCACCTTGCGCCTGATCCCGGTGGTTCCGTTTTTCCTGATCAACCTGCTCATGGGCCTGACGCGCATGAAGACCTGGACGTATTACTGGGTGAGCCAGTTGGGCATGTTGGCGGGCACGGCGGTGTATGTGAATGCGGGCACGCAACTGGCGCAGCTGGACTCGGTGCGGGGCATTCTGAGCCCGGCGCTGTTGGGCAGCTTTGTGCTGCTGGGCATCTTTCCCTTGTTGGCGCGGCGTGTGGTGGCGGCTGTTCAAAAACGCAAGGTCTATGCCCGCTGGGCCAGCGTGCGCCCCAAGACCTTTGACCGCAATCTGATCGTGATCGGCGGGGGCGCGGCAGGTTTGGTGTCGGCCTACATTGCCGCCGCCGTCAAAGCCAAAGTCACTTTGATTGAAGCGCACAAGATGGGCGGCGACTGCCTGAACTACGGCTGCGTGCCGAGCAAGGCCCTGATCAAGAGCGCCAAGCTGGCCCACCAGATGCGCCACGGCGCGAAGTACGGCCTGAGCGACGCCACGCCCAGCTTCAGTTTCAAGGCGGTGATGCAACGTGTGCACGATGTGATCAAAGCCATCGAGCCGCACGACAGTGTGGCGCGCTACACCGGCTTGGGTGTGGAGGTGTTGCAGGGTTACGGCAAGTTGGTGAACCCCTGGACGGTGGAGGTGGCTTTGAACGATGGCCAGGTGCAGCGCCTGACGGCCCGGAGCATCGTGATTGCGGCGGGCGCACGCCCCATCGTGCCGCCTTTGCCCGGCCTCGATGACGTGGGTTATGTCACCAGCGACACGCTGTGGGACGAATTTGCCAAGCTCGATGACATCCCGAAGCGCATCGTGGTGCTGGGCGGCGGGCCGATTGGTTGCGAGCTGTCACAAAGTTTTGCCCGCCTGGGTGCACAGGTCACTCAGGTCGAGATGGGTGATCGCATCATGGTGCGCGAGGACGAAGAGGTGTCTGCGCTGGCACGCGACGCGCTCCAGGCCGATGGCGTGTTGGTGCTCACCGGACACAAGGCGCTGCGCTGCGAGCGCCGGGGTGAAGACAAAATTTTGGTGGCCTCCACACAGGGGGAAGAAGTGGAGATTGTTTTTGACGCCTTGGTTTGCGCCGTGGGCCGTGTGGCCCGTCTGCAAGGCTATGGCTTAGAAG
>JBIKHW010000208.1:0-6188 GCA_044361935.1 Limnohabitans sp.
TGGATCAGTTGGACATTGTCCGCCGTGGCCACGCCTGTGACCACTTGTACAGAACCGTAACTTTGAGCCGCTCTTGAATATGCACGCATGATGAAAACCTTTTATGAACTGCTTGTACAAGCAGTATCGGAAAGGCAGGGGGGAACTTGAGCCCCCAAGACGCGACAACGAACAAAAATTCAAGGTGCCAAAGTGGGGGGCAAAACGGGCATCTCAGCCCCGGGCCGTGGCATCAAGCTGACCGACAACGGCTGAGCCAAATTCACCATGGCCTTGCCGTAAAGGGTTTGGCCCGCTTCATCAAGGGCAAAACGAACCGCATCTAGCTGATCTCCAGGCAACTGGACACTGTCAAGGCCACATTTGTAAAGGGTGTTGACTTGTGCAGAGGGCAACCATGACTCCACCGGGCCACGCGCAGTGTTGATGAACTTCGTGTTTTGGGGCTCAGCCATGGCGCCAAGCTTACCATCGGCGACGCCTTCTTGAAAAATCGCGTCAACGTGCTTGTGCAAAACAATCTCATAGAGCGGCCGAACCTCATCGACCAAAGCAGGATCGAACCCCTCAGGCACCCGCCCAGTCATCGCATCCCATAGCTTTTTTGAATGCAAGCCAGCAAAAGGCCCAGGGGAAACCGCCTCTTTTTGCGATTTCAAAGACTTGCTAAATTGACGGGTTTCCTTCTCGAGGTTATTCACCCGATCCAAAAGGTACAGGATGAACACCAAAAGCACCAAGATGCCCATGGCCATCAAAGCAGAGACAAAGGCATCCATCAAGGCTACTCCCAATCAGTGAACAAGCATTCAGGGCATCCCTGAAACAGCCTCACCGTCCGGAGACTGGGCCAATTCGTCCCGCAAAAACTGCAAAACCTGGAAAGGCTCTGCCAATTTCAACTCGTAGTAGCACAGTTGATTGGCCAAACTCTGCATGGTCTCTACAGCTTTCAGCGCGGGAATTTCAGCGCGCTGATAGCGCCCCCCCAGAAAAAAAGCTTCATGGGAATACTCTTCAGGCAGGTAAACATAAACCTCGTTCTCACCCGCCTTGATTTTTTGAAACAAGGAAGGTTCAGGCTCCGGAGGCTTCTCATTTCCTTTGGAGATTGCCACCGAAGCCAACTCCTGCCAAGCAGACGCTTGTTCAGCACCCAAGACAAACGACTTGTCCAAATGTGCACGACACAGCAAACCCATGCGCGTTCGTAAATTCCTGGTTTCTGAAGAGTCTGATTCAGAAGCGATGAGTTTTTCGAAAAGCGCTTGGGCTTTCCTCATTTCTTCTTCGGGATTTTTTGGGGCAAAAAGAGAAAAAAAGGACGCCATAATTTGATGATTTTATCATTTCATTATCCGACCTGAAGTGTGTTTCGCAGTTTTTTGACCACCGTCGAGAGGATCTGACTGACCCGTGACTCACTGACGCCCAGTACTTCGCCAATCTCTTTCAGGTTCAACTCTTCCACATAGTAGAGGTTCATGACCAGCTTCTCGCGCTCGGGCAACTCATCGATGGCGTTCACGATGGCGTCCATGAACTCAGCCTCTTCCACCATGACCTCAGGCTGATAGGCGCTGTCCCCCGGCATGCTCATGACCTCGTCACTGACCACCTCCATGGAATAGGTCTCAAAACGCTTGGCTTGGCCACGCTCGCGTTGGAACTCGTCGAGTTCCTTTCCCATGAACAAGGCCAACTCAGATTGGCTGGGCGCTCGGCCCAACTCGGAGGCCAACACATGCACCGCCTCGTTTTCACTTTTGTTGAAAGCCACAGCCGAGCGCGGCAAAAAGGACTGCCTGCGAACCTCGTCCAGGATGGCCCCACGAACTCGACTCAAGGCAAAGTGCTCAAACTCGAACCCTTTGGTCGGGTCAAAAGAACGCGCCGCCTCAATCAGCCCGACCATCCCCACCTGAATCAGCTCGTCGAGTTCCATGAAGGGCGGAACGCGTGCTTTCAGGTGAATTGCCACACGTTTGACCATGGGCATGTGCGCAATGATCAAAGACTCGTGGCGGTTATCCACCTGTTCATAAAGGGAAATGGTGCTGGCCACAGCGATCACCTCACTGACGAAGCACGCAGCATTCGATCAGCGAAAAACTGCATCCTCCCGGAAGCGCCATGCACGGGGGGCAAGTGGTCTATCTCATCGGCCAACGCCCGAAAATCGCGCGCAGAAGCACTGCCGGGTGCAAACTCCAGCACCGACTGGTACTTGCGCAAGGACTGCAAGACCAGGTCATCGGCTTCGATCGACTGCAAAAACCTCACTGAAATGCCGAGAAAACGGTTGCACACATCGTTCAAGCGGCGATGCAACTGCCTGCCCTCATGGGCATTGGCCACCATGTTGGGAATCAGGTAAATCTCACCCAGCAATTGCTCTGTCGCCATGACCTTGATCAAGCCATAAGCATCGGCAATGGAAGACGGCTGGTCACACACCACCACGAAACGACGCTGACAAGCGGCCATGAACGACAAGACCGCAGGCGCGATACCGGCAGCCACATCGACAATCAAATAATCCACCGGCTCCTGCAAGGCATCAAACGCCCGGACCATGTTCGCAATTTGCTGCTCATCAAGGGCTGCGATGTCTCGCAGCCCGGATGCACCCGGCACCAAACGAATCCCCTGCTTGGTGGTCACCAAGACCTCCTCCAGAGATTTTTCGCCCGCCAGCACATGGCTGATGTTGAAAGGCGCGTGTGCGCCCAAAGCGATTTGGGCATTGGCCATGCCCAAATCGGCATCGAGCAACATCACCTTGTGACCACGCAAGGCCAAGGCCACCGCCATGTTAATGGCGACCGTGGTTTTACCCGCCCCGCCCTTGCCGCTGGCGACACCAATCACTTGAGGAAAAGCTGGCTTATCCATGTACAACTTTCAAAACCCTGGAAGCGTCGGCCGCTATTTTGCGTTCAGGCGACGCAGGCACCGCACCCATCAAGGTGGGAATCACAATGTCTTTCTCGTCGGGGATGGGCATCACGGCCTCGGGTAAGGATTTATCAGCCCATGTGTTTACCACGGGTTGGACCCACACATGGGGCGAAACAGTCGGCGCGGAAGGCTTCGCGGCCAAGTCAGGCACCAAGGGCTCCAAAGCCAGTTTGACCAACAGATCGGCATCAAAAGAGATGGCCTCCTGCACGATGCGGCTGTCGCCAGCCATGCAAGAGACGGACAAGCACTGCTCGGACAAGCCCTTGATGAGCGCCCAGGGATAAGCGGCTTCATCGACTTTGCTGAGCATCAGAGAAGACCACGCAACATTGGAATTTTGAAGAATTTTTTGCACGCTGGTCACTGTAGCATCAACCGGCAAGACAGCATGCCGCAAAACCTTTGGATGGCGCTTAAGCAGCAACTGTGCCTGCGCCAAAAAATCGGTACCGCAGGTGTCAATCCAGACGGTTTTACCCTCCAGATCTTCCAACAAAGTCTGCAATATGTCCGAATTCGCCGCACGGTAGCAGGCGACACCCGACTGGGCTGCCAGCAATTGCATTTGTGCCCAAGCACCAGGTCGCTGGTCGGAAAAACTCACCATGGCCTGCTGCTCAGCGCCATGCGCCAAGGCGGCCGCCAAAGCCAAGCGGCCCACCATCGACGTTTTGCCTGCGCCCGATGGTCCGCAAAGTGCATGCACCCCCGTATCGGGGACAGCCATGGCTGGGCGACTCAGGGCATTGACCAACAAACTGTGCATCACTGGCAAGGCCTCTTTGACGCTGTCCAGCGCCTGAATGCTGTCCGTCAACAAAGCGCGCAAACCGGCAGGCACACCCGCCTCGCTCATGGCCCAAGACAATTGCTGTACCTCAGGCGACAAACGCAAGCCATCTTGCCAAGGCATCATTTGACGCGACAAACTGAACTCCTTGCGCAAGGCTGCCATCTCCTGGCGCATCATCTCCACGATTTCTTGGCTGCGTTGGCTATCGTGGCGCGTTTGCGCCGCATCGGCATCACGGGTCACAGCAGCAGGGGCCAAGTCTGCCTCCGGCAAAGGGGCACTGACCTGGACGGAAGTCACCGCTTGGGGCATCACGACAGGCCGCTCATCTGAGGGCAAGGGAGCAAAAGCACTGGCGCTCTGGAACAGCTTAGAGAACGGCACAAAATCTGATTCGGCCGCATCCTTTTCGGCCGGCTGAGTCTTCACATCTGCCACATCGGCAACACCGGCCAGGGGCGCCGCAGGGAACTTGTCCAAATCCACAGCCACGATCAGCTCGGTCTGGTTGTCCAAGCGCTGACTTGAAATGATCAGCACGTCCACGCCATAAAGCTGGATGGCCTTTTCATTGGCGGAGCGACTGTCGCGGGCGAGGATGCGTTTGAGTTCCATGATCTATCAGGCCTTGGTCACAGGGGGAGTATTACGTGGGTTGGCTTGTACGGTATGGATCACCTTGACAGGCTGATCATCCGGAATTTCGCTATACGAAAGAACGGTCAGGTCGCTGACACGAAAACGAACCGCCTTGGACATCCAAGGGCGAATCGCAGGGGAAACCACCAGCACAGCAGCCAAACCCTGCTCTTCGGTGCTACGGGCGCTTTCGCGCAAAGCGGCAAACAGGCTTTCTGCCAAACTCGGCTCCAGAACCATGCCTGCAGAGCCATTGTTTTGTTGCAAGACGTTGTGCAGCAACTGCTCCAGCTGAGGGTCCAGCGTCAACACAGACAAAGTGTCGCGGTTTTCCAGCAAGCCCTGAACAATCATGCGACCCAGCTTGGGGCGCACCAACTGCGCCAACTGGTCGGGATCTTGCGTGCGGCCGCTGACCTCGGTCAAAGCTTCCACCACGGTGCGCATGTCGCGAATCGGCACGGATTCTTGCAACAAGTTTTGCAACGTGCGGGTCACCACACCCAAAGACAGTTTGCCAGGCACCAACTCTTCCACCAACTTGGGGGATTTCACGGCCAGCTTGTCCAACAATTTTTGCGCTTCATCGTGGCTCAGCAACTCAAAAGCGCTGTCCCGCAAAACTTTGTTCATGTGGGTGGCAATCGCCGTGCTCGGGTCCACCACGGTGTAACCCAGTGCCCGGGCCTGATCGCGCAATCCAGGCTCAATCCACACGGCGTCCAAACCGAAAGCCGGCTCCTTGGTCGGCTGGCCTTCGACCTTGCCGTACACCTTGCCGGGGTTGATGGCCAACTCGCGACCCACCTTGACTTCGCCACGGCCACGCACCACGCCATTCAACACAATGTGGTAAGCATCGGGCTCCAAATTCAGGGCATCACGAATGCGCACGGGTTGCACCAAAAAGCCCAACTCGGCCGACAACTTCTTGCGCACACCCTTGACGCGCGTCATCAACTGGCCGCCAGACTCCTGGTTCACCAAAGGAATCAGGCCATAGCCAATTTCCAGGCCAATCAAATCGACCTGCTCCACATCGTCCCAGTCCAGCTCCTTGGGACCTTCACTGACAGGCAAAGCGGGCACGGCCAAACTTTGCTCCACTTGCATCTGTTTGCGCATGACCATCAAGGCCATCCCGGCTGTGGCGGCAGCCAGCGTCAGAAACACCAGATGGGGCATGCCAGGCACCAATCCCATGATGGTCAAAATACCAGCCGAGATGAACAAGGCCGGCACATTCGAGAATTGGCTGCTCGCCTGCTCGGTCATCGACTCGGAGGTCGTCACCCGGGTCACGATGATGGCTGTGGCCAAAGACAGAAACAGAGAAGGAATCTGGGCGACCAGGCCATCACCGATGGTCAACAGCACATACAACTTGGTCGCCTCGCCTACGGGCAAGTTGTGCTGGCCAATACCGATGGCCAAACCCCCGACGATGTTGATGATCAAAATCAACAGACCCGCAATCGCATCACCACTCACAAATTTCGAGGCACCGTCCATGGAGCCGAAAAAGTCAGACTCCTGCGCCAGCTCTTCACGGCGTTTTTTGGCGGTTTCCTGATCGATCACGCCAGCATTCAAGTCGGCATCGATCGACATCTGCTTGCCAGGCATCGCATCCAGGGTGAAGCGGGCATTAACCTCGGAAACACGCCCCGCGCCCTTGGTCACCACAAAAAAGTTCACGATCATCAAGATCACGAAGATGATGAAACCCACCACGTAGTTGCCGCCGATGACGAACTCGCCGAACGCCGCAATCACTTTACCCGCCGCATCA
>JBIKHW010000209.1:0-6143 GCA_044361935.1 Limnohabitans sp.
AATGTCACCCAAGGCTTGACCCGGGGCCCAGGCCCACGGAGTGTCACCCCGGGCTCGACCCGGGGCCCAGGTCCACGGAGTGTCACCCCGGGCTCGACCCGGGGCCCAGGCCCACGGAGTGTCACTCCGGGCTCGACCCGGGGTCCAGGCCCGCGGAGTGTCACCCCGGGCTTGACCCGGGGTCCACGTTTGAAGAGGTTGCGAAGATGGATCCCGGCTCGGAGGCCGGGAAGACAAGACCTTAGGAGGCGGGATGACAAGACCTTTGGAGGCCGGGATGACAAGACCTTAGGAGGCGGGATGACAAGACCTTTGGAGGCCGGGATGACAAGACCTTTGGAGCCATGATGACAAATCGCAGGACATCCCCGGTTTTACCCAGATTTACACAACCGACACGTCCAGCGCTTGCAAAAAGGCGATGATCGAAAGATGCAACAACTCTTGATGATCGAAGACGATGTGCGCCTGGCGGGCATGGTGGCGGACTATCTGGGGCAAAACGGCTTTGCCGTGGCCCACGCGCCCGATGCCCGCAGCGGCCTGGACCGTTTGCAAACACCCGGCATTGAACTGGTGATCCTGGACCTGATGCTGCCCGACATGGACGGCCTGCAGGTGTGCCAGCGCATCCGCGCCTTGCCCGGCAGCGCGGGCCAAGTGCCGGTGCTCATGCTCACGGCCAAAGGCGACCCGATGGACCGCATCATTGGCCTCGAGATGGGTGCCGACGACTATTTGCCCAAGCCCTTTGAGCCGCGCGAGCTGCTGGCCCGCATCAAGGCCATCTTGCGGCGCAAAAACCAGGTCAATGACACGCCCTCGCAGCTCATGCAGTTTGGCTCGCTCGAGATTGACCGCGATGCCCGCCGCGTGAGCGTCAAGGGGCAGGACTGCGAGCTGACCTCTTACCAATACGACCTGCTGGTGGCGCTGGCCGAACGCGCAGGCCGAGTGCTCACACGCGACCAGATCATGGAAGCCGTGCGAGGCCGTGAACTCGAAGCCTTTGACCGCTCGATCGACGTCCACATGGGCCGCATCCGCGCCGCCATTGAGGCCGATCCCAAAGCGCCCCAACGCATTCTGACCGTGCGTGGTGTGGGTTATGTGTTTGCCCGCCAGCAAGACTGATACCAAGGCAACACATGCCGATCCAAGCACTGTCACGCCATTGGTCACGTCACCTGTACCTGCGCATCTGGTTGGCCGTGGTGGCGGGCGTAGCGCTGCTCATGCTGGTGGTGGGCTGGGCCTGGCGGGCCACGGTTGAGCACCACGCCGCGCCACCCGCGCCCCGTGAATGGGTGGTTACCAACGCGCAGGGCGATGTGCTGGCCAAAACCACCCGCGTTGGACCCTGGGCGCCCCTTCAATTTGACCTGACCTTGCCCGATGGACAAGCACTTCAGCTGCAGGTGCAACGCAACACTGACCGTGACAACGAGCGCAGCAGCGAACGCCGTGGGCCCGAGTGGCAAGACCGACCCGGCTTGCCCGGCGCAAACATGATGGGTCCCGGCCCGCGTCACCTGCCGCCGCACATGCGCAATGAGATGCCCTGGTGGGCCAAGCCCTCGGGTTTTTTCTGGATGTTGGGCCTCATTGGCCTGGCCGTGGCGCTGGGCCTGTACCCCGTGGTGCGCAGGCTCACGCAACGCCTCGAAGGCCTGCAGCGCGGCGTGCAGCGCTGGGGTGAGGGCGACTTGTCGGTGCGTGTGCCGGTGCAAGGCGACGACGAGGTGGCCGACCTGTCCGAGCGCTTCAACGCAGCGGCTGGACGCATTGAGGGCCTGATGGCCTCGCAAAAATCTCTGCTGGCCAACGCCTCGCACGAGTTGCGCTCGCCGCTGGCACGTATCCGCATGGGGCTGGAGCTGATGAACGCCCCCACGGTTGACCCCGCCGCCATGTCCCGCAGCCGCGCCGAAATCTTGCGCAACATGGCCGAGCTGGACCAACTGATTGACGAGATCTTGCTGGCCAGCCGCCTGGATGCCAAAGAGGCCGACATCGGCACCGTGGAGCCGGTGGACCTGGTGGGCCTGTGCGCCGAAGAGTGTGCGCGTGTGGGGGCCAAACTCGAGGTGCCCCCGGGCATGACCACCCTTGAAGTTCCCGGCGTGGCCAAGTTGCTGCGCCGCATGGTGCGCAACCTGCTCGAAAACGCCAAGCGACACGGCACGGACACCCCCATCGATGCCCCAGCCTTGCACCTGCTGATTGATTCCGACCAAGCGATCTTGACCGTCAGCGACCGAGGCCCTGGCGTGCCCGAGGCATGGCGGCAACGCATCTTCGAGCCATTTTTTCGGTTGCCAGGCGCCAGTGAACGCCACGGCAGTGTTGGCTTGGGCCTGGCCTTGGTCAAAAGCATTGCCGAACGTCATGCCGGCCAGGTTGAATGCGCAGCCCGCCCCGGTGGCGGCGCATTATTTATCGTCAAGTTGCCGGTCTGAGTTTCTTGTCTAAATTTTTGTTATGAGCGCCTGGCTCGACACCGGCACCCACGACAGCTTGCTCGAAGCCGCAGACTTCATTGCCACCTTGCAAAAGCGCCAAGGCCTCATGGTCGCCTGCCCCGAAGAAATCGCCTTCCACCAAAAGTGGATCAACGCCGAGAGCCTGCAAAAGCTGGCCCAGCCCCTGGCCAAAAACGGCTACGGGCAATATTTGCTGAACTTGCTCAAGTGATTACAATGCAATCATTGCAATCATCCTAAAGAGGCTCACCATGAGCAGCATCACCATACGCAACCTCGACGACAAGCTCAAAGCCAGCCTGCGCATGCGTGCTGCGCGTCATGGTTTGTCGATGGAGCAAGAAGTTAGAAACATTCTCCAAAACACCTTGGCAGCAGAGACAAGTCCATCCAATGGTCTCGAGTTTGCGATGCGCATCAATCAGCGCTTCAAAGGACTGGGTGCCGATGAACTTGCCCTGCCTGAACGCCTGCCTCCACGACCTGTGCCGAACTTCGATCCAGCATGAGCGCGGGATTCCTCATCGATACCAACGTGCTTTCTGAGTTGATGCGCGAAAACCCAGCGCCACAAGTGCTGGCTTGGTTTGCAAGCCAAAACGCCAACTTGATGCAAACCAACGCCATCACCCATGCAGAAATCTTGGCCGGCATCGCACTCTTACCCGCAGGCAAACGGCGTGAAGCCATGGCGCAAGCAGCAGGCCAAATCTTTGACGAAGACTTTTCGGGCAGATGCATCGATTTTGGGGGCCAAGCCATAGGCCACTATGCCTTGGTGAGAGCACAACGTCAGTTAGCAAGGCGCCCCATCGATACCGCTGACGCGCAAATTGCCGCTATTGCATTGGCAGCCCAGTTGACACTGGTCACACGCAACACCAAAGACTTTGAAGGCATCAACGACTTGCAAGTCATCAATCCGTGGTTACACCACTGAATCCCCTGCTGGGCGGGCCCACAGGGCCTCTCAAAAAAACACATGCCCTACACCGTCATCCCCAGCCACATCTCCGACCTGCTCATTCTCGAGCCCAAGGTCTTTGGTGATGCGCGGGGCTTCTTTTTTGAAAGCTTCAACCAGCAAGACTTCAACCAAGTCACCGGCCTTCAAGTCAACTTTGTGCAAGACAACCACAGCCGCAGCGCCAAGGGCGTGCTGCGCGGCCTGCATTACCAGCTGCAACAAGCCCAAGGCAAACTGGTGCGCATGGTGCGCGGCGCTGTGTTTGATGTGGCCGTGGACATCCGCAAAAGCTCCTCCACCTTTGGCCAATGGGCCGGTGTGGAGCTGACTGAAGACAACCACAAACAATTCTGGGTGCCACCGGGCTTTGCACACGGCTTTGTGGTGTTGAGCGAAACGGCAGACTTCTTGTACAAAACCACCGACTACTACGCCCCCGCCCGCGAACGCTGCATTGCCTGGAACGACCCGGCCATCGGCATCACCTGGCCCCAAGGCATGACGCCGCAACTGTCGGCCAAAGACCAAGCAGGTTTGATGCAGGCCCAGGCTGAGGTGTTTGCCTGAAATTGCACAAAACATCAATTGAAGAATAAAATGATTCGTATTTTGATGTCCAAAGGACCCAAGCCATGCGAACCACATTGACACTGGACGATCAATTGCTGGCTCAAGCCCAGAAAATCAGTGGCCTGACAGAGCGCACACAACTGCTGCGCGAAGCACTTTTGGCGCTGGTGCAGCGCGAAAGCGCCCATCGCCTCGCGCAACTTGGCGGCACTGAACCACAGCTCATGCCCGTAGCCAGGCAACAATCGACCACATGATTTTGGTGGACACCTCTGTTTGGGTGGACCACCTGCGCCAGGGCGAACCAATGTTGGTTCAGTCCCTGATGCAAACACAAGTGGCGACCCACCCCTTTGTAGTGGGGGAACTGGCTTGTGGCAACTTGAAGAACCGACAAACAGTGATTGAACTGCTGCAAGCACTGCCCCCCGTGAAATCCGCCCTGGACCAAGAAGTCATGCACTTCATTGAAAGTCAGGGCCTCATGGGCAAAGGCATTGGTTACATCGACGCTCACCTCTGTGCCAGCGCGTTGATTTCGGGTTACAAGCTCTGGACCCGTGACAAGAGACTGCTCGCCATCGCCCAAACACTCGGCTGCGCCTGGGCTGAGCCCGTTCACTGAACCACACCATGCGCCTCACCCCCGCCCAAATCGACACCATCAAAAGCACCGCCACCGCCGTGCCCGAGGCATAGCGGCAACGCATTTTCGAGCCATTTTTTCGGTTGCCAGGCGCCAGTGAACGCCACGGCAGTGTTGGCTTGGGCCTGGCCTTGGTCAAAAGCATTGCCGAACGTCATGACGGCCATGTTGAATGCGCAGCCCGCCCCACCCACATCCCCGACGTCCTGATCCTCGAGCCCAAAGTGTTCGGCGACAGCCGGGCTTCTTTTTGTTGCCGGACCCTGAGCACGGGCAGTGATGCTTGTGTGGCTTGGCACACCCCAAAGATAAAAATTAATTGTTTTAAACGATTCATGTGATATTGATAAATACCACTGTTTTTTGAATGAATTTATCAAATAAATATGATGAGAATCACTATTTTTAACAACCTAAAGGTATGCTAAAAGATAAAAAAATCTCGTTCTGAAAGTTAAAATCAAGACAGCTGCCAATGCACGCAATTCGTGCATTGGCAGCTGTTTTTTTGCTTTGTAGCCGTCTGAACTTGAGTTGCAGACCGCGGTAGCCTGCCCGCCCTTTGGGGAAGTTCCCGCCTCACGCACTTGACACACATCAACGATGCAGAACTTCACCGCCTCTCCACGTGAGATGGCAGCCAGCTTTTGGAGAAATCGGCAACTGATTCACAACCTGGTTTACCGCGAAGTTGTGGGTCGCTACAAACGCACCATGTTCGGCATCTTCTGGGTGCTGGCCACGCACTCTTTATGCTGGCTGTTTACAGCTTCATCATAAGCGTCATCTTCAAGGCCTGCTGGAGCACTGGTGGCAGCGGCTCAAAATCGAATTTTTATTCTGATATGTGTAGATTTAGTCGTTTTCAATTTTTCTGAATAGACTGATCTTGAGCTTCGTTTACTAAAGAATAAACTAAGAGTATTAAAGGAAATTAAATTCTTTGATAGCTTTCAAAAATTCAAACTGGGGAATTTACAAAGTGAGTATAATTAAAAATGCAGCATATTTAGCATGGTCAGATACCAAATCTAGATATAAAAAAAGCGTTATCGGACCATTTTGGCCGACTCTTACAAACGTATTCGGGATTCTAGGCTTAGGTTTGGTGTGGGGTCATTTGTTAAATCAAGAAATGGACACCTTCATTCCACAGTTAACTGTAGGATTGATCACTTGGCAACTGATAGCTGGAGTTTTATCTGAAGGACCTAGTACTTTTAGCAGGCAAGCGGGAATCATAAAAAACGTCGCGATTCCAACGTGGTTTTTCGCAGTTAGAGCTTTGAGTAAACATCTAATCAATTTGATGCATAATATAATAATTATTATAGCGGTAATGATTTATTACCAAGTGCCACTTACAGAGCATACTTGGCTTGTTTTGCCTGGTTTGTTGCTTGTAATATTGAATTTATATTGGTTGATGCATGGATTAGGTCTTGTTGGTGCACGGTTCAAGGATATTGAACTGTTG
>JBIKHW010000210.1:0-6141 GCA_044361935.1 Limnohabitans sp.
CAGTTCAGACAAATCGACCGTCCAGATGGTGGTCGGGAAAACTAAATGGGATTTGAGTTTCATGTACTTGCGTTAGATAAAAAAACGTCCTGCTTGGTTTGCGGGGTCAATACCAACACTCCGCTTGAGCTGGACTCAACACATGGCATTGCCACCCTGCCATGGCATTCTTTGTCGTCCGTTGGCATCGCCCCGGCCGCCTCACAACACAACCGCCTCAAACCCCGCCAGGATGCCATCCAGCGCCCCGTTGGGTACGGTGCTCGCCGCCTGCTCCAGCGTGGCACTGCCGTTCAGCACCGATTCAAGCCCTGAAAACCGCGGGTCATCCTGCAACCCTGAATGCAAAAAAAAAATGCAAGGCGTGCCAAACGCCCGACAAGGCAAAGCCACATTCGCCACGACTCACTCCTCGCACAAAGCCTGCACGCAGTGCAGCACCGCCGGTGCCACAGCCGCCGGGCCAGCCACCCGCTGCAAACGGGACAGCGGCTGTGCGTCACGGCCGGTCAGCGGGGTCTGCACGGCAGACCAGCGCACCAGCGCCTGCCAGCCACTGTCGGCCACACTGTCGGCCCCACGTCCATCCCACACCACCACACCACTCACATGCCGAGTCAGCCACTCCAGCGTGCTGGCCAGCACCGGTTCGGCCAAAGGGCAGCCGCAAATCACCAGCACGTCAAAACGGTCCAACGGCAGGCCGTGCACGGCCATCCCTTCACCATCGGTCTGCACCACCACAGCGCCCAGCCCCGGCTGCATCACGGCCGCGCGGGTGCGCTCGATCAGGCTCACCCCATGACCCTTTACCACCGTGGTGGACCACCCGCCGCTGCCCAAGGCCCTTGCCACCGTGCGGCCCACCACCGATTCACCCGACGGCCCCAGCACCAGCACCGCCGGCACACGCCCCTGCCCCTGCACATACCGGCGCAAGACCCGCTCAAAAATCCAGGGGTTCGCGCCCCCCATCTGCGGTTGGGCGTTCACCTCACAAAAGGCCGCCCCCACCTCGCGCCACGAACGGGTGATGTCCGGCATCAGCAAATCCAGCCCAGGCAAATCCAGCCGCAGCAAAGCTGCCACCTGCACACACAGCGCCGCGTTGTCCGGGTGCGTCAGGTGCGTCATGTCCACCGACGTGCCCCCGCGCGACAAATTGGCCGTGCGGCGCAGCCGCAGCACGCGCCCTGCGGGCAACACCGAAGCCGGTGTCAAGCCCTCGCGGCTCATCAAGTCCAGCGCCTCGGTGTCCAGCTCAATCGGCTTGTACATGCCTGAGTGGCTGTCCAACGACCGGCGCTGCTCATTGGTCTGCGCCACCAGCTGCTCAACTGTGGCCACACCATCGCCCACCACACGCGCCGGTATGCGGTGCGCCACGGCCAGCAGCTCGCCGTCCATGGTGTAGACACGGTAATCCTCTCCCTGCACATGCTGCTCCAGCACCAACGGGCTGCCGTACTTCACCGAGCGCTCATACGCCGCCCGCAGCTCCGCCTCGTTGCGCAAATCGGCCTCCACACCCAGGCCCTGGTCCAGGTTCACCGGCTTGAGCACCACCGGGTAACCGATCTGCTGCGCCGCCTTCAGCGCCGCGTCCAGCGAAGCCACCGCCCGCTGCTTCGGCACTGGAAACCCCGCCATGCGCAGCAGCGCGTGGGTTGCGGCCTTGTCCTTGGCCCAAGCGGTTGCAATGGCCGTGGTGGTGTCGCTGATGCTGCTTTTGAACAAGCGCGCACGCCGTCCCCACCCCAGCTGAAACACGCCACCGGGCAACGCCAGCACGGGCATACCCAAAGCCACTGCTTCCCGCAAAAAATGCCGGTTGTTGGTGCCCCCCGGTGCCCAGCGGGCCAACGCCTTGAGCCACGTATCCTGGTGTGCAGCGACTGGCTCGTCTGGCGCACGCAGCTGATGGTTCAGGGCCTGCAACAGCGCCGGCAGCAGTCCACTTAACACCAGCGGCATGGGCCCCGGCACCAACACCACAGCCTGCACACAACCGGTCTGATCCGGCAGGGGTTGCCAGCGCTCGAGCACGGCCGCTTCGTTGACTTGCCAGCCAGCACCCAACTGCAAGCGCAACAAGCCCTCGACCAGCCATGTCAACCAAACCGGCACTGCGGCGTGCGGGCTGCGCAACAGGCTGTCACCGGGCCACGGCTGCAGGCCAGCCCATGTCACCCCACCAGCCACCAAACCCTCTGCGGCCGATGGCGGCTGCGCAGCCTGCCCCTTCAAAACCAGGCGCAGGGCAGACTGGCTCAGGCCCTGCACAAAGCCTGACACCACATGCGCCGACTCCAACTGCACCCAAGTTGTCTCCTCAGGCTTTGCCATGGTGACCTGTCTCCACAGCCAGATCCGCAGCCACCCACCGCATCAGCTCGTCGGTACAAGCCGCCACATGCCTCCAGCGACGACGTTGCAACCGGGGCAATGCATACAGCGCTGCAAAGTCCCGGTTCATCCCACCCTCCGACACCATCACCCTGGGCGCTTGTACCTGCTGCACCGGCTGATTGGCTTGCCGTGTCGGTTGCGTCATCATCATTGGTCCAAGCAGCAACTCACACCAAGTTTCCAAAAGCCTCGCGCATCGGGCCCAGCCACTCTGCGTAGTGGGTCCACACATCGACAGAGTTCTTGTAAATCGGCTGGCGCACTTGCTCAGAACTGGGCGTCTGAATCGCCCTGTCGGTCTCCCAATAGCTCAAACATGACGCTTCAAACGGCAAGCCGCAGTAATCGATCAAGCGGCGAATTTCAGTCTCGGTGTTCTCCACCAAGTTTTCGTACTGCAGGTGGTGAACACGCCCTGGCAAGACCTGCTCAAAGTGCGCCATCAAGTCGGCATAAGCCACGTAGTAACGCGCAATGTCCTTTTGGTCGTAGCTGTGGTCCACACCCTGACCAAAGTTCATCTTGAAGAGCGCAAAACCAGCCGACATGGGCTTGCGCCGAATGTCGATGATCTTGGCGTTGGGCAGCATCAAATGGATCAAACCCGTGTACATCCAGTTGGCGGGCATTTTGTCGATGAACATCGGGCGCTGGGTCAGTCGCTCGTCGCGTGTGGTTTTGATGTATTGCTGCCCCAATGCTGACCACTCTTGCGCAGTCAAGTTGCGGGTGAGCAAGGCGTTCAGCCCTTGCTCGGCACCGCCCGGCCCAATACCGCCAAAGTCTCGTCCTATGCGCAACATGTCCGGCAGCTCACGCGTGCCCTCCACCTGGCTGTGGCTCGCCAAAATCTGCTCGGTCAAAGTGGAGCCCGCGCGGTGCAAACCCAACACAAAAATCGGGTCTGCTGCTTGGTGTCCGAAGCCTGCGCGCTCTTCAAAGAAGGCGCGCGTCAAGGTCTCTTTGGCTTGCGCCACGTAGTCTTCAATACGGCCCACATCGTAGGGTTTGGTCTCGCGCCTGACCGCGTTGGCCTTGGCGTAATGCTCAAACGAAGGCGCGTAGTCTTTCGCATCTTCGTGCGCCTTGCCCAAGGTGAAGTGCAGGTTGTAACGGTCCTCAACGCTCAGGTCTGTGCGCACCAACTGCTGCCCCATCACCGCCACATCTTCGGGCGTGAACACCGCCAGCTTCATGTTGGACAGGGCGTGCCAAGCCTGCCCATGACCAGGCGCCATGCCAATGGCCTTGCGGTAAGCCGCAACGCCCGCCTCTTGCTGCCCCAAAGTCTTGAGCGCCAGCGCGTACTGCATCCAGTCGTGTGCAGTGCCTTGCCGCTGCCTGAACAGCGCCTCGTACACCCTGATCGCATCGTCAAAACGATTGCCCCGCACCAACAAAGCCGCGTGCATCGATAAATACTTGGGGTTGTTGGGCGATCGCTCCAAACGTGCAAAACTGTGCGTCAAAGCCGTGTCCACATCACCACTGGCGCGCAAATAACGCATGAGCTGCTGATGCCCTTGCGCAAAACTCGGCGCCAAGGCCACCACACGCTCCATGAGCCGTCGCGCCTCCAGCTCTTTTTCTTGCCGATCGGCCACATCGGCCAGCAAACCCAAGGCCGTGATGTCCTCTGGCAAAAGCCGCAGGTACTGCTCCAAAATGGCACGCGCACGATCCAGTTCATTCGATCTCAGGGCGTTCATCGCGTCCCGAATCGCAGGTTGGCTCAACGACAGCTGAATCACCGGCGTGTAAGGCGCATCCTGAACATCCATCGACCTGGCCGCTGAACTCTCCGCTTGGGTGTTGGCGGCAGCCAGCAAATCAAGTATGCGATCGCGTTGGTCCTGCAGCTTCCACTGCATTTCTGGGTTGCCCATCAAGCCCGGCATGAGCGGCTTGGTCACGATGAATTGGTAAAGCGACACCACGCGGGCCTTGGCACGAGCCGGCTCGTGCATGGCCGAAGCCTTGAGCGCCAATTGCACAGCCTTGGTGTACAAAGCGTCATCGCTCATCAACACCCGAATGAACTTCACCCATTGGTGCAAATCTTCTTTGTCGGGCGCGGCCAAATAATCCGCTTGCAAAGCCGGTGGCAAATCAAACAAAAAGCCGCCGCCATTGATCTGCTGCTCCAAACCACCCGAGCGCATGGCCAAGACCGGCACCCCCGCCAGCAAGGCCTCTGCAGCCACCCGCCCCGCCGCCTCAAACCACAACGACGGCACCAACAACAAAGCCGCCTGTTCAAAAACACGGCCAATGTCGTGGGTGTGATCCACCCAATCGACCTGGTCCAAAATGGCCGCTGGCATGCCTTGGCGTGCCCAATCCTCACGCCCACAACGGCTTTGCACCGCCCTAAAACGCACACCCGGTGCCAACACCCGGGCTTGCTCCACCAGGTTCAAAAAGAACTGCCCCCCCTTGGCGGGCTCGGGGTTGATCATGGTCACAAAACGCTCGCGTGTTCGCTGGGCCACCCGCGCTGGCTCCAGGTTGATTCGGCCGTCCATGGGCGGCTCCACCAAAGTGGGCAACACCCGCGCATCCCACCCCCGTTTGTCGCGGAACAAATCGGCCATGGCCTGCGAAGGCACCACGAACTCGTCGATGAACTTCAGCGGCGGCACCTTGTCGCGGGCATAGCCCGGGTTGGCCAAATAAAACACCGTGCGGGCACCGCGCTGCTGGGCTTGCGCCAGCAATGGGCGCAACATGGGCGAGCTGTAAGTCAAAACCACGTCCGGGTTGAACTCATCCAACACCGATTGCGCCAGGCTCATGTACTGGCGCAGGTCCCAAGGCCGCAAAGCCCTTTGTCGGCTGGAATGCGTCCAACACACCGTGTGCTGCAGGCCCTCGTCGTCCACCTTCACTAGGCTGCCCGACTCTGTGCCCGCAGACAACTGGGGGTGAGCGCTGGCGCGGTCGTACTCGGCATCGCCATCAAACAAAGCCAAAGTCACCGCCTGCGCGGACCAACCCGCTTGTGCCAAGACCTTCAGTTGAGCTCGCACACTTTGTGCAGCGCCACTTTTGCGGTCCAACAAACACGACTCAGAAATAAACAATATACGGCGCACGGCAAGCCTCTACGGTCTAACAAACGTCCCACCTCATCAAGAAGTCATGGGCTTAGAAAAAATGCCGCCGGTGGAGCCGGCGGCATTGAGGGCGGGCCAAGCGCCTGAGCGCTCAGCCAGCAACATGTGGAGCCCACCCGGTGCGCCATAGCGCACCGGAAGGATCTCACCCTGGCTGTTGAGGATTCAACCAATTGGGCTCAGGCAGGAAGTTCTCTAACTGGAACTCATCACCCCGGGTGTAGACCGTGGCCAACAAACTCAGCTCATAGTGCTGCACCGAGTTATCACCACCGCGTGACTGCTGATGCACCCAGATCGCAGTGACGTTGTCGTTATCCTCAGCCGTAATGGCAAAGACCGAGGTGTTGATGATGTTGTCCTCACCGTTATCAAAGACGAACGCAACATTCAGCAACTCACTGACGAGCTGGGCGTTATCCAACTGATCAGCAGTCAAGGTGCTGGTCGCATGGTCAACCAAACCAAACTCATAGAAGTTCAGATCGAAATCAGCACCATTACCACCAACGACTCCCTCGATGCTGTCTTCACCTTGGTAATCACCCTTTACCGTGCTGCGCAACAGTGAGCCTTCCAGCTCAATGAAGTCGTAGGCAGTTTGGAAGTTGTTGAT
>JBIKHW010000211.1:0-6124 GCA_044361935.1 Limnohabitans sp.
GCCCGCATGCTGGCCGAAAAAATGGGCGAGGCCTTCAAGGGCTCGTTTGTGGTCGACAACAAACCCGGTGCTTCCAACACCATTGCTGCGGACCTGACCGCCAAAGCCCCGGCCGATGGCCACACCCTGCTGGTCGCCACCAACACCGGGCAAGCCATTGCCCCGCACCTGATCAAACTCAGCTTTGACCCGATCAAGGACCTGACGCCTGTGGGCCTGATCGTGACCGTACCCAATGTGCTGGTCGTAGGTGCCAATGTGCCCGCCAACAACGTGGCCGAGTTGGTGAGCTTGATGAAAGCCAAGCCTAACGAGTTCAAATACGCCTCATCCGGCGTGGGCAGCACCCAGCACATCGCTGGCGAGGGTTTCAACCTGGCAGCGGGCGTGAAAAGCATCCATGTGCCCTACCGGGGCAGCAGCCAGGCGCACCTGGACATCATTGGCGGCAACGTGCAGATCATGTTCGACACGACCTCCTCGGCCATGGGCCAGATCAAGGCGGGCAAATTTAAACCCCTGGCCCTGACCACGGCCACGCGCAGCAGCGAGTTGCCCCAAGTGCCGACTTTGGCTGAGGCCGGTGTCAGCGGCTTCGAGATGAGCACCTGGTACGGCATGTTCGTGACCACCGGCACCCCACCCGAAGTCACGCAGCGCCTGCAAACCGAGCTGGCCAAAATTCTGAAAATGCCCGACATCCAGACCAAACTCAAAGGCCTGGGTGGTGAGCCGGGCAGCATCACACCCGAACAATTTGCGCAAATGAACCGTCAGGAATTCTCGCGCTTTGGCGATCTGATCAAGAAGGCAAACATCAAGCTGGAGTAAGACCGACTCGGCCACAGTAAGTGGCCACTAGGGATTGTGCTGACGCATCATCCAGCCCATGCCCACGCCATACGGTGTGGGCGTTGGCGCGCACCATGCGCAAGGGCTGTTGGTATTCTGTCGGCAAGTCTTGAATGCTTTTACTCGGTGCACTTGGTTTACGCGGATGCTGTAGACGTCGCCGTGCAATGCATAAGGGGCTTTACCTGCCATGAGAAGGAGCGGCAAACGCGCCCGTATCAGCTTTTACTGCCCGTGGACACATTGGCGGCACCCAAATTGGGAACAAGAGTTAGCGGATGCCGATCTCTTGCAGACCTTCAAAAAGTAGCGGGCGGCGGTATGTGGCGGCTATGGCTGGGTCGAGTCGGTCATCGATGAGAGTCACTCGTTACAGGGCATGAAAACATGCTTGGTTTCCATGAAGTCGTTCAGGCCTTCCACGCCATGCAAACGCCCGAAACCGCTTTGGCGGTAACCCCCGGTCTCGATTTCGGCAAACAAGCGGTTGTGCGCATTCACCCAGACATTTCCAAATTTGACGCGCCGGGTGATTTGACGGGCTGCCCGGTGGTCGGCGGTCCACACAGAAGAGGCCAGGCCGTAACGCGTCGCATTGGCACGTTGCACCGCGTCCTCGTCCGAGGTGAAGGTTTCCAGCGTGATCATCGGGCCAAAAATTTCGTCCTGCACAAAATGGCTGCTCAGGTCTTGTGTGGTCACGAGCGACGGCGTGATGAACGCACCGCCTCGTGGCATGTCATCGGGCACACGGCCGGCCAGCAGCACGCGGCAGTCGGTCGCAGCGGCGCGCACCTCTTCCAACAAGCGGGCCTGATTGCGCTGGTCTATCAATGGGCCCATGCCCGAGCTCGGCTGGTCACCCGGCCCCACTTTGACCTGGGCCAAAGCTTGTGCCAGTTGCGCTGAAAACTCAGCCGCCACCGATTCGTGCACCAGCACCCGACTGATGGCGGTACACATCTGCCCCGCCATGACACAAGCGCCGCCCACAATACCGCGCACAGCAGCGCGCATGTCGGCATCGGCACGCACAATGGCCGGCGCTTTGCCACCCAGCTCCAGCGACAGGCGGGTCAGGTTTTTGGCCGTCGACAAGGCAATTTGTTTGCCCACATGGGTCGAACCGGTGAAACTGATGACATCGACCTCGGGGTGCGCACAAAGGTGTTGTGTGGCCACGATGTCTTGCTCTATGAAGGAGTTGATGACGCCTACCGGAATGCGCTCATCTGCCACCAGACAAGCCATGACTTGGTTGTGCACCAGCGCGGTCTGGTGGGCTGCCTTGATGACCACGGTGCAGCCAGCAGCCAGCGCCGGGGCCAAAGAGCGCACCAGCAAAGTCACAGGCGCGTTCCAGGGAACGATGATGGCGGCCACGCCAATGGCTTCGCGCTCGATGTGTGAGTAAACATCGGGCTCCATCTCAATGACACGGCCAAACAGGTTGCGCGCCAGCCCGGCGTAATAACGCAGCTCGGAAATGCCAGCCATGACTTCGCCTTCGGCCTCGCGCTGCAACTTGCCGTTGAGTTGCACCAGAGTCTGGACGACTTGCGCCTTGTTGTGCTCCAGGCGATCGGCAAACAAACGCAGCACATCGGCGCGCAGCTTGGGCTGTTGCGCCCAAGTGGTGGATTCAAAAGCGCGGCGGGAGCTGGCGATGGCGGCGTCCACCTCTTGCACGCTGACAGCCACGAACTGGGCCGCTTTTTCGCCGGTGGCTGGATTGAAGGAATCCCCAAGACTGTGAGCGTCGCTGGGCTTAAGCCATTGGCCGTCGATGTAGTTTTGCGCAATGCGGGTGTCTGGGGTCGTTTTCATGGTGTTGACCGGTCTTGAACAGAACAAAACAGACCCAAGTCTGGGAAGTACACGCCAATTGCTTAGCATGTTAAGTAAATAAACCCTTCATGCTAGCCACTGTCACGCGAACGGTCATTGGGTCAAACCCTGTGTACTGATTATTGGCTTACAGATGGGGCACCTGTCACCACCCCATACCGTCGCTTGCCTGGCGCAGCCCCTTCTTGATAGCCGGCCTTGCACCCGTCCGGGTTTCAGGTTTTTGACACATACTTGGCTATTGTTCAACTTGGACCGGTGCCCTGGTCCAAGCCCCATATTTTTCTTTCAAATTAAAGCGAGCGATGAATTCCGATGTAGCTATTTTGGGCGCTGGCGCAGCAGGCATGTTCGTAGCCTTGGCGGCACAGGCCCGCGGCTTGGAGGTCACCCTGATCGATCCCCATGTGCATCAAGCCAACAACTTCGCCATCAGCGGCGGTCTTTTTCCGGCTGCGGGATCGTCACTACAACGTGCAGCTGGCACCGCTGACAGCCCTCAAACCTGGCTAGACGATTTGCGCCAATTTGCCCCCGGTATGGTCAATGAAAACATTGCCAGTGGGGTAGCACATGCCCTGCCGTTGGCCACCGATTTTTTGATCCAAAAATGCGCTGCGCCCTTGCACTTTTTGCCTGACATGGTTGCCCCCGGTCACAGCCAATTGCGCTTTCACAGCGTGGTGCCGGCCTCGGGAGCCGCTTTGCACGCCTGGTTCCGCCAAGCCTGCGCCCAATACCCGCGCATCCGGTGGTTGACCGAACCCGCACAAGTTCAGCGCCTACCTAAGGGTTTTGAGTTGCGGGTAGGCAGAAATCGGATTCAAGCCCACCAGATCGTGCTAGCAGGGGGTGGTTTCGGTGCAAACTCGGAAATGGTTGCCCGCTTCATCCCCGGCATGGCCGGTGCATTGCACAACGGCTCGCCCACGCAAGACGGCAGCACCACGGCCTTGGGCATCGAATGGGGCGCTCAACTGTGGGGCATGGACGGCTACCAGGGGCAAGGCCACACCAACCCGGGCGGCGCGACCCGACTGGGGATGTCCATCCCGACACTGGGGGGCTTTTTAGCCAACCGACAAGGCTTGCGCTTTGTGGCAGAAGACATCGGCCCCTCGGCACTCGCTCCTGCTGTGCTGGCACAAGCCGGTGGCGTGGCGCTGGAGGTTTTTGATGCAGCCATCGAGGCCCAATTGGGCAACCACGGTGCTTACCAGCAAGCCGTCAAGGCCGGGCAGGTTATCACTGCAACTGATTTGGCCAGTCTGTCTGCGCAGACCGATGTCGATTTACACATTTTGCAGAAAACGGTGGAGACCGTGAGGACTTTTGCTGTGGGTCATGCACGCGATCCGCTGGGCCGCCAAAGTTTTGCTCGGGAATTGGTGCCACCCTTCAAGGCATCCTGGGTGACGGGTGCTCTGTCGCACACCCAAGGCGGCTTGCTGACCTGCGCAGATGGCAAGGTGCTGGACCAGCAAGGCCAAGCCATTCCGAACGTGTTTGCAGTCGGTGGGTGTGCTGCCGGTTTGTCTGGGCGTGGGGCTGACGGATACTTGCCGGGCAACGGCTTGGCCCAGGCTTTTGGCCTGGGCTGGAGACTGGCTCAGGCTTTGGCCTGAGCTAGACCCTGTGGCTGTTTCTCATTCGGCCTTGGCACCTGAAATCTCAACCGCCCGTTTGAACTTGGCCATTTCGCTGCGGTGAAAAGCTTGTGTCTCAGCGGCACTCGAGCCAATCACCGTAGCCCCCTGTGCTTCCAGCTGTTGCTTGACGCCCGGATCGTCCAGTGCTTTTTTGACCTCGGCTTGAATGCGTGCGACCAAAGCAGGCGGCGTGCCCGCCGGGGCCATCAAAACAATCCAGGCCGTGGCATCAAAACCAGGAATGAACTCAGCAATTGCAGGGACCTGCGGCAACTGGGGGGAGCGCTTGAGGGAAGTCACAGCCAGCGGAACAATGCTGCCCGACTTGATCTGTCCAACGAGGGAGGGCAACCCTTCAACGCCGGCCTGAACGTCACCGGCCATGACAGCCTGCATGGCCGGAGCGCCGCCCCGGTATCCAACATGCGTGAGTTTGATGCCTGCATCGGCCTTGATCAATTCCATGACCAAGTGCGACGTTGTGCCCGGACCGGAAGACGCGTGAGCCAATTTATCGGGCTGGGATTTGGCTGCAGCGATCAGCTCAGGCAAGGTTTTGAAGTTTTGCTTGGGACTGGTCACAACCACTTGCGGAAAGGACACCAGCTGGGTGACCGCCGTAAAGTCCTTCAAGGCATCGTAAGGCAGCTTGGTGAACAAAAAGGGGTTGATGGCCATGGTGCCGGGTGAGCCGAGCAGCAATGTGTAGCCATCGGGCTTGGCTCGAGCCGCAAAGTCGGTGCCGATGTTGCCGCTGGCTCCGGTTTTGTTGTCCACGTTCATGCCTTGAGCGGTATTGGCCGCCATTTTGTTGGCAATGATCCTGGCCACCACATCCACCGCCGATCCGGCCGCAAAGGGGTTGACCCAAGTGACGGGGCGCGTGGGCCATTCAGTAGTTTGGGCCCCACTGCTCAGGGGCCACAACAAAGGCAAGGCAGCCAGCGAGGCCAAGGCCAAACGGCGGGTTTTCAGTGCATTCATGCAAGTCTCCGTGGTGATAAAAAGGACATTCGTGCAAACGGCACACAGCGCAGACACGGTGTCATATAGACACCCCCACACCATAGCCTTGAGCGGTGGCAGACAATGTCTCCCCTGAGGCAAGGCAGTCACCGACTTGGTGAAACGGACGACCACTGGCCTGCAGGGCCTGCACCAATTCGGTGTTGGGTTGGCGTGGCGTGGCATAGGTGATCAGCGCCACGTCTTGGATCTCGCCACGGCGTCCACCAAAAATACTGTCGTAGGCCAATCGACCCTGCGCCTCAAAACCATCATCCCAATGCAACTGGCTCAGCACGTGCACCGTGACGCCAGCAGCATGCATGCGCCGCAAAATGCTCTGGCGCGTGACCAGACTGCAGTCGGCGGCAATTTGTTCGCGCGGCGTCAACACCACCACCTGCTCAAACAAGGCCGCCAGGCGTTCGGCCACAGCATAGGTCGCCTCCACCGGGTCCAGGTCCCAGATCACAGCGGTGCCTTTTTGACGCTGTCCATAACGCTGCAAATCTACGCACAAGGTGGGCAGGTCCGGTATCCAACCCAACTCTCGCAGGGACTCGGGCAATTCCAGCGGCCACACCGGTGTGCCCCCGGTGGCCAAGATGAACGCATCACAGTCCTGCTGACCCACATCCTCGGGCGCCAATCGGCGGCCCAGATCAAATTGCACACCGTGCTCCTGTGCCCGTTCGAATTGGTAGTCGTAAATACTGGACAAGGCATCTTGTGTGGGCAAACTGGCCAGGCGGCGGGCTTTGCCCCCCACC
>JBIKHW010000212.1:0-6106 GCA_044361935.1 Limnohabitans sp.
GCTGGTCGAAACACGCAAAGACCTGAACACACTTCAAGTGCCGTTCTGATCTGCAGCAAGGGCGCGAAAGCGCCATGAAAAAACCGGGCTCAGGCCCGGTTTTTTCATGGATGCGTCGACTCTTGACGAATCGAAAAACAGGGCCTGTGTAACGCCTATCGCCCACAGGGGTGGGCTCCTACAAAAAGCAATCTCTTGCATGTGGTTCAAGACGTCAAGGGGCCGCATCAAGAACGATGAGCAACACCGTCTGTTCAGCCCTCTGCCCGGACTTCAGTCAGATGACACGCTGGCCGCTTGTTTCCAGGCGGTAGCGGCTTGCACCGGGTCCTGGCGCTGCTCGGCCAATTCGGCCAAAGCGATCCAGGCTTTACGCTGCAGCGTGGGGGCTTGCAGGTTTTTGACGGCCTGGGCCAAGAGGCTCTGGGCCTTGCCCCAAAGCCGCTGGCGCAGACACAGCATGCCGGCCAGGTATTGAAGATGCGAGGCCCGGGGCTGAGACTGCTGGGCGCTTTCCACGCGGGACAACCAAACAAAGGCATCATCGGCCTCAACCCCAGGCAAGCAAGCGTCAAAAGCCTGCACCACGCGCAGCAGCTGCGCATCGGACCAGATCGGTGGGTTGGCCTGCATCGGAATCCACAGGTCTTGCATCCACAAACGGGCCGTGGCGGCAGAGCCGCCGAGTTGCAAGCAACGCATTGCCGCCTCAGCCGCCACCATGGGCATCTGACGCTGGCTCGGCGTCAGGCGCTTCCATACGCGCTGCAAGCTGTCCATGTCGCGGGTCTGGCCCAGCAAGTCCATCATCAAACGGGTCACCAGACTTTCGGCTACCTCCGGAGAAAACGCACGGTGCTTGGCCAGCAAACTGGCCGTTTCAAGCGCCTTTTCTAGTTGACCGGCCAAACGGGCCGCCTTGAGCTGCAGCCGCATGGCCGCCATGCGCCTCCCCACGGCCGGGGGCAAGTCATTCAGCCGCGCGAGACTGGCTGTGGCATCGCGGTCGTCGAGCAACCAGCGGGCAGCGCGCAACTGCGTGCCCTCGAGCAAACTCTGGCGCTCTCCTCCGGCGCTCGCTTGCACCAGCGCTAAAGCCTGGTCCAGGTGTTGCTGTCTTTGCGCCTTGTCCTGCAAAGCGTGGCTGGCCTCGGCCGCGATGATGTGAGCTAGGCCCCGCAAAGACACAGCGTGATCTAGCGTCACACCCGAGGCCTTCAACAAAGTCTCTTTCGCCAGCGTCTGCTCGGCCGCCTTGCGTGCCCGCAAATAGCGTCCCGCCATTAAATGGCCCATCGAATCGAGCAAGTCTGAATGGCTTGCCCGCTCTTTTTGCTGCAGCCGCCAGCGCTGCGCCCTTTTGGGCAAAGCCAAAAAGGCCCCCAATGCCCGCTGCGCCAAAATCACCAACAACACCACCAAAAAAACAACCAAAACGGCAAGGTTGAGCGACAGGTCGATCCGGTGCGGAAACAAAAACAGGGTCACCGTGCCCTGGTTGTTACCCGCCAGCCAGGCTCCAGCCACCGCCAAGGCGAACAAAGTGATGAGCCACAAGGAAGCGCGCATGGAGGTTTACCTTCCTGCCGCTGCGGTGTTCAAGGCCATGAGCGAGGCCTCGATGCGTGGCAATTCGGCCGTGCGCACCTGCTCGCTGGTTTGCTCGAGCAACTGCAGCAGCTGGGCGGTGCGCCGCGACTGGGGCTCGGCATAACGGCGCACCAACACAGCGGCGGCCCCCAAGTCGTTGCGTACGCCTTCTTTTTGGCGTGCCAGCAAGCCCAGGCGGGCATTGAGCAGTTTGAGTTTGAGATTCTCACGCAAGAAAAAAGCCTGCTCGGGCGAGAGCAAAGCCGCTTCGGGCGCGTCAATGCGGCTGACCCGCACCAATCCCCTGATTTCATCGGCCATGCGCGTGAGGCCATTCATCCACCAAGTGGGCGGCGTTTGCTCCCCCGAGGCCTCAGCCTGCTGGCGGATCTGACTTTGAGAGACCCGTGGTGCGTTGATCAGCGCCAGCCCGTCCACCAAGGCAACCCCTTCATCGAGCTTGGACATCAAGCCCGGCATATCAAAAGACGGCAAGCTTTTCAGTCGCTCCAGGTCATTATCGAGGGCCCTCGAAACCGGTGTCAGGCGCGGCTGGGCAGCACGCTGCACGCGCTTGTGGGCCGACTGCAAAGCCGCCAGCAAGGGCTCGGTGCTGCCGGTCATCTGGGCTTGCTGCTGTGCGAATCGCAGGGCCGACTCGATGTCCACCACGAGGGTTTCATCGCGCGAGCGCGACAGGCTTTGCATCAACTCTTCCAGCTGGGTGCGCTGCAACGCCACCTCGGACAAGCGTGCCTCCATTAGCGAGACGCGGGCGGCACTGTTTTGCACGGTTTCCTGCGCCTGCTTGGCCCAGGTCTTGGCCTCCAGCGCCTGCAAACCCGTGTCGGCGCTTTGGCGGGCTAATTGCTCCTGGATGCGTGAGAGCTTTTGCCACAGCAGCACCGACACCCCCAAGGCGATCACGGCCACAGCGCCCACCACAGCCACAAGCCAGCGGGAGGGATACGCAGTGGGGACTGCCTGGGCCGACTCGGGCACAGGCTTGGCCTTGGATTCGTCATCGATCACAGCGTCTGTTGGGGTGGTCATGTGAGCGATTTTATCGACTGGGCTTGTGCGTCAAGGCCCGCAGGCACCAGATCCACCCGCCCCCAGCCCATCTGCTGCAGCCGCTGAGTAATGCGCGGGTGCGTTGCCAGCGCCCGCGCCTGCTTCACAGGCAGCTCGGGGCAGGCTTGCAACAGGTGCTGCGCCGCCTCGGAACTGCTGAACAGCCAAGCACTGCCGTCGCCTGCAGCTTGAAGCGCCAAACTTTGCTGCGCGGGGGTCAACACGGGGGCCTGGCGCACATAGGCCACGGCTTGCAACACCTCTAGGCCCGCATTTTCAAGTTGTAACGCCAACCAATCGCGCCCGGCCAGTTGTCCCCGGGCATCGGCACCACGCACGATCAACACAGAAGGCTTGGATGGCGTTGAGGCAACCGACGCCAGCACCCGGTGCGCCACCAAGTCCCACAGGGCTTCCGAATCGAACTGGGCCGCGTCTTCTCCCGGCGAATCGATCAGCGTCTCGGGCCAGCCAGCCGCCAGCAAAGCGGCTCGGGTGCCCGGGCCGGTCGACCAGGCACGGCAGCTGGGCATCGGCAGGCCCGCAGGCTGGGCCGCCATGAAAAAACGCACCGCATTAGCGCTGACAAACATCAGCGCCAAATGACCGGGCACCGCCTGCCAAGCTTGCGCCAGGGCCAAGGGCTGGGGCAAGGCGGCAATCTCGATCAAGGGCAAGGTCTCGCAAGGCACACCCCGCGCTTGCAAGGCCTTGGCCCAGGCCTGTGCTTCACGCCCGGGCCGGGTCACGATCACCCGCCAAGGGGCAGCGAAAGCAAAAGTGGCTGAAGCCAGCGCCATGTCAGCGCCCGGCCTCAATGCGCTCCGCCGTCGCGCAAAGCTTGCGCCACGCTCAGGCCCAGCGCCTCGGCAGCATGCAGGCCATCGGTGCTGGCTTGCGCGTCGGCCGTGACCAAGGTGGTCGCGCCTTCTGGGTCGCCCCAGGCCGCTTGCAGCTTGAGCACACCGCCCTCGATGGTCGCATGCGCAGCCAAGGGCATGGAGCAGCTGCCACCCATGGCGCGGCTCACCGCCCGCTCGGCCGCCACGCGCCGCCAAGACGGCGCATCGGCCAGCTGGGCCAACAAGGCACGCAAATCGGCCCGGTCGCTGCGGATTTCAATGCCCAAAGCGCCCTGCCCTGCGGCGGGCAGCATTTGATCGGTTTCAAAAATATGGCGAATCCGCTCGCTCATCTCCAGGCGCTTGAGGCCCGCCGCCGCCAACACAATGCCCGCGTACTGGCCTTCATCGAGTTTGCGCAGCCGTGTGTCGAGGTTGCCGCGCAGAGGCTCGATTTTCAAATCGGGGCGCAGCGCCCGCAGCAGCACGGTGCGGCGCAGGCTCGATGTGCCCACCACGGCGCCTTGGGGCAAATCTTCCAGGCGGGCGTACTGCGACGAAACCCAAGCGTCGCGGGGGTCTTCGCGCTCCATCACACAGGCCAGCTCAAAGCCCTCGGGCATGTCCATGGGCACATCCTTGAGCGAGTGCACCGCGATGTCGGCATGCCCCTCTTGCAGCGCCACTTCGAGTTCCTTGACAAACAGGCCTTTGCCACCCACCTTGGACAAGCTGCGGTCCAGGATCTGGTCACCCTGTGTGGTCATGCCCAGCAACTTGACCGTGCAGCCAAGCCCCTCCAACAAAGATTTGACATGTTCGGCTTGCCACAGTGCCAAACGGCTCTCTCGGGTGGCGATGACGATGGCGGGTTTTTTGGTCTCGGTCACGGCAAGGTTCCTGAAAAATTTTGACCCCATCAAAATGAAATCAAATGGTAATTTTGTCTCTCCTGTCGATGCTAGCATGACGTCAAGGGAAATTGACACCCCCGATTGTCCCTGGCGTGCACCCCGTGCACCCGCTCATTCACACCCTCAGCCACGAGCACACCATGAAACAGGCCGCCTCAGACCACGCCTTGCCCCCCACCACGCCCACGAGCAGCCTCCGCGAAAAACGCGACAGCGAACGCCCCCTGGTCGAAGACATTCGCTTGATGGGCCGCATACTGGGAGATGTGATCCGAGTGCAAGAAGGCCCCGAGGCCTATGAGTTGGTCGAACAAATCCGCAAGCTCTCGGTGGCTTTCAGGCGCGACGCCGACCAAGAAGCCGACAAGGCCCTGAAAAAACTGCTCAAAAGCCTGCCGGGCGACCGCGCCGTGAGCGTGATCCGCGCCTTCACCTACTTTTCGCACTTGGCCAATCTGGCCGAAGACCGCCACCACATCCGCCGCCGCGCTATCCACGAGCGGGCAGGCCACACGCAAGAGGGCAGCATCGATGTGGCGCTGCAGCGCCTGCGCTGGGCGGGCATCACACCCAAAAGCATCTCGGAGATGCTGGCCACCAGTTTTGTCTCGCCCGTGCTCACCGCCCACCCGACCGAGGTGCAGCGCAAAAGCATTCTGGATGCCGAGCGCGACATCGCCCACCTGCTGACCGAGCGCGACGCCATCAAGGCCCGCGCCGCTGTGGTCAATGCCGCCAAAGACGCCCTGACACCCAAAGAGTTGGCCGCCAACGAGCTGCAAATGCGTGCCCGCGTGATGCAGCTGTGGCAAACGCGTTTGCTGCGCTTCACCAAACTCACCGTGGCCGACGAGATCGAAAACGCGCTGAGCTATTACGAAGCCACGTTTTTGCGCGAAATTCCGAAGCTCTATGCCGAGTTGGAACACGCCCTGCCCGGCCAACCGATTGCCAGCTTTTTGCGCATGGGCCAGTGGATTGGCGGTGACCGTGACGGCAACCCCAATGTGACTGCGCAAACGTTGGAACACGCCCTCACCCGCCAATGCGATGTGGCCCTGCGGCACTACCTGACCGAAGTGCACTACTTGGGGAGCGAGCTGTCTTTGTCGGCCATGTTGGTGCCCTTTGGCCCCGAGATGCTGGCACTGGCTGAGCGCTCGCCCGATACCAACGAACATCGCCAAGACGAGCCCTACCGCCGGGCGCTCACAGGCTTGTACGCCCGCCTGGCCGCCACCCTGAAAAAACTCACAGGCGGTGACGCTGCCCGCCACGCTGTGGCCCCGCAAAACCCCTACGCCAGCGCCGAAGCCTTTTTGGCCGACTTGCGCGTGATCGAGGCATCTCTGCGCAGCCACCACGCCGAAGCCCTGGCCGCGCAGCGCCTGCACCCATTGATCCGTGCGGTGGAGGTGTTTGGCTTCCACCTGGCCACGGTGGACCTGCGCCAAAGCTCGGACCAGCATGAAGCCGTGGTGGCCGAACTGCTGACTACCGCACGCGTGGAAAAAAACTACCGCCATCTGGACGAACACGCCAAACAAGCGCTGCTGCTGGGGCTCTTGAACGACGCCCGCCCGCTGCGTGTGCCCGGGGCTGACTACAGCGCCCACACCGTCTCCGAGCTGGCCATTTTTGACACCGCGCAACGCATGTTGAGCAGCTTTGGCATGCAGGCCATTC
>JBIKHW010000213.1:0-6099 GCA_044361935.1 Limnohabitans sp.
GAGTTTTTTACTCAGCAACATGGGCGTCGCTGAGGATCTGTCCATCAAAATGGCCATTGTCACGTCCATGTCGACCATTTTGTTCACATCGGTATCGAGCGTGAGGACGCACCAAAAGTTGGGCGCTGTGCGATGGGACCTGGTCAAAGGTTTAGCGCCAGGCATTGTGCTGGGCAGTGCCATGGCCAGCCTCTGGATTTTTGTGGCGGTGAAAGGCGCGACATTGGCCATTTTGTTTGGCCTGTTTGTCTCTTTTTCTGCCTTTCAAATGTTTTTAGATAAAAAACCAAAGCCATCCCGTCAAATGCCGGGTTTCGCGGGGCAATTGGGCATGGGTGGTCTGATCGGGTTGCTGTCTGGCTTGGTCGGCGCTGGGGGGGCTTTCGTCAGTGTGCCTTTGATGACCTGGTGCAACGTGGCCATACACAACGCGATTGGCACCAGCGCTGCATTGGGATTTCCCATTGCACTTGCGAATGTCACCGGCTTTGTCATCAGCGGCATGAAACTGGAGAACTTGCCGGCCTGGTCACTTGGCTATATTTGGTTGCCGGGTATGTTGGTCATTGCCTGTTGCAGCGTGCTGACGGCACCCTTTGGTGCGCGAGCGGCCCATCGACTCCCGGTCAAGAAACTCAAAAGAGTGTTTTCTTTCTTCTTGGTGTTTCTTGCTGCCTACATGTTCAACAAAGGCATGAGTGCTGCTTGACAGCTTGGGTTTATCAAAACATCCGTTTTGTTATCTGTTGCACTGACTAGGGCCGCAACCCCGGCGGCTTCAACGCAGCACAATGCTGCCCGAAACGTTCACCACCACGCGTGACTTACCGGCCTGTGTCGGCATGGGTGCAGGGGCTGCATCCATTTGAGCCATGGCCATGCGCGGCATGAGACCGCCCTCCCCGGCCTCTTGAGCGCTGACGCGAACTTCTCTGAGCGTGTAAGCCGCAAAGCCAAACTGCTGTGTCAAAGCCTGGGCTTTGCCCTGAAAACGCGCCACCGCCTCGGCCTGGATGCGCGATTCGGCGGCGCTTTTTTTCTCAGGGCTCAACTGCCAATCGACCTGGGACACGACCATGTCTTGCAAGCGTGTGGCGAGCGTCGCGATTTGATCGGCATCACGGCCTTGCAACACCAGCTGCGCAGACCCAGACCAACCATTGACCTTGCCTTCGCGGCCATAACGCGGCGACACATTCATATCTCCCGTGCTCACAAGGAGGTCGCCCGGCTTGGCCAAGGGCGTGGCAACAGCCAAGGCGGCGGACAGCACAGCATTGAGTTGCTTTTGGACTGCAGAGGCTTGCAAGCCCTCTTTTTGGACTGACAGGGTCATGACCAACCAGTCTTGCGCCACCTCGGTTTGCGCCGATGTACTCAAATGCAAAACCTGATGAGGTGCAGCCTGTGTTGAAGTTGGCAAGGTCGGTGATTGACTTTGCGCCAGCGCAGAGCCCGAAGGCATAGCCAGGGTCATGAACCAAGCCAAGGCCATCGCGGGTATAGGGTTTGTTGTCATTCAGGTCCTTTCAAACACTCAAGCCAATGGATTGGCCGATTGTGAAGTCACCAACAGGCAAGCCCGACTACCTGACGCTGCGTTTTGGTATCAGGGTGTAACGCACCACGGTGCTTGGTCATGCACCAGACCCATCCACAAAGCCCAAGTCGACACTGATGCCAGGGCCAAACCCGCCACACGCATGCCCCAAGCCCCATCGCCCAAGGTCTGCATGCGCAAAAAGAGCCATGGTCCGACCCACAGGCTGATGCTGCTGCCCAAAGCAAACAAGGCCATGGTGGCCGCACCCTCCACCGGCTGGCCGGTCAAGGCAGCCACCATCAAGGCCGAATACAACAAGCCGCAGGGCATGAAAGCCCACAGCCCGCCCACCATCCAGGGCGCAGCTCGCCCCCACCGGCTGTTGAAAGCCCGCACACGCCCCCACAAGCGGCGTGCCGCAGCATCGAGCCACACAGGTTGCCGTGCCTGCAACATCAGCAACAAGCCCAGCACCAAAGCCGACAAGTGCAGCAAGGTCCAGACCGGGCGAATGGCGGCCGACTGCGTGGTCAGCCAGCCCAGGCCTTGCACGCTGGCCGCGGCCAACGCACCCAAGATCGCATAGCCACCCAAGCGGCCCAGTTGAAAGGCCAGCAAGGCCTGCGCCCGCCGCTCACCCGCAGCCTGACCCAAACCCGCGCAGGCCGCGCCACACATGGCCACGCAATGTGGCCCGCCCAGCACCCCCATCATCAAGGCCGTGATGGCCAGAGAACTTTGCATGGCTTGTTCGCTTGAATATCGAGAGGTGCATTGTCGGCGATGCAGTCCCCCTCGCTGCGCATCAAATGATTTTAGAAAACCGCGAGCGGTTGCGGTCAGCCTGCACATAACGGTCAAACACCATGGCCACCCCGCGCACAAAGAACCAGCCCATGACCGTGACCTGAATGCCGGTCTCGCTCAACTGCACCAGGCCTTGCGCCTGCATCTCTTCGAGCTGGGCCAGCTCTTGCGCAAACAAGGTTTTGAAGTCGACCAGCCAGGCCAAGTTGATGGACTCGTATTGCAAATGGCCTTGGCACATGATGGCCATGATGACGGAGCGGCGAATCAGGTCGTCACGCGTGAGCGCCAGGCCGCGCACCACCGGGAAATGGCCTTGGTCGAGCCTGTCGGCATACTCTTCCAGGGTCTTGGCGTTTTGGCTGTAAGTGGAGCCAATGCGGCCGATCGAGGACACGCCCAGCGCAATCAGGTCGCAATCGGCCTGCGTGCTGTAGCCCTGGAAGTTGCGGTGCAGTCGCCCCTGTCGTTTGGCCACGGCCAGCGCGTCATCCGGCAAAGCGAAGTGGTCCATGCCGATGTAGACATAGCCCGCATCGGTCAGCGCGTCGAGCGAGTGCGACAGCATGGCCACCTTGGCCGCGCCCGGGGGCAGCTCATCCGCATGGATGCGGCGCTGCGGCTTGAAGCGTTCGGGCAAGTGCGCATAGGCATAGAGCGCAATGCGGTCAGGGCGCAGACTTTTCACCTGCTGCAGCGTACGGTCGAAAGATTCGGGGGTTTGCAGGGGCAAGCCGTAAATCAGGTCGACGTTGACCGATTCAAAACCCAATCGGCGAGACGCCTCGACCAAAGCAAACACCTGGTCTGCAGGCTGGATGCGGTGCACGGCTTTTTGCACCGCAGGGTCAAAGTCCTGCACGCCAAAACTCAGGCGATTGAAACCCAGCTCGGCCAGCACAGCCAGGCGGTTCTCGTCCACGGTGCGCGGGTCCACCTCGACGGAGTATTCACCGCCTGGTACAAATTCAAAGTGTTCGCGCAGCAGGGCCATGAGTTGGCGCAACTCCTCGTCACTCATGAAAGTGGGTGTGCCGCCGCCCAAATGCAACTGGCTGACCGATTGACCTCGCCCCAGGTGCCGGGTGTGCAACTCCACCTCTTTGCGCAGGTAACGCAAATAATCCGCAGCCCGCTCTTTGTGTTTGGTGATGATTTTGTTACAGGCACAGAAGTAACACAGCGATTCGCAAAACGGGATGTGCACATAAATCGACAGCGGCGGTAGTTTGCCGACCGTGCCCGATTGGCGCTGCGTGAGCGCCTGCACATAATCAGCCTCGCCAAAGGCTTCAACAAATCGATCGGCTGTAGGGTAAGAGGTGTAGCGTGGGCCGGGCACGTCAAAGCGTGTCAGCAATTGCGGTGTGATGACGGACATGTGTCTGCCCCTTAATTCGAATGTTTACAGGACATGCCGTTACTTTGCCCGCATGCATGTGGCCATGTATTGACTCAGGTCAAACCCTTTACCGGTTTTTCGGGATTTATGGCAATGACCGGGTACCCCCTCAAATAACGTGCTTTTTTCGGGATAAGCTCAAGTCTTGATCCAAGGCAAATCCATTGCTCAACCAAGAGATAAACCATGAATCCCCAAGCCATCAAAGTCGCCTGCTCCAATTGCAACTTGCGCGAGTTGTGCATGCCTATGGGCCTGAGTGACCACGACCTCAATCGCCTCGACGATCTGGTGGCCGTGCGCCGCCGCATCAAGCGAGGCGACACCCTCTTCACCAACGGTGAAAAGTTCACGTCGCTCTACGCCATCCGCACCGGCTTTTTCAAGACCTGCCTGGCCACCGAAGACGGGCGTGACCAGGTCACGGGCTTTCAGATGGCGGGCGAGATCATTGGGCTGGACGGCATCGTGAATGACCAGCACAGTTGCGATGCGGTGGCTCTGGAAGACGCCGAAGTCTGTGTCATGCCCTTTGACCGGATCGAAGAAATCTCGCGCGAAGTCACCGCTTTGCAGCACCACGTCCACAAGATCATGAGCCGAGAGATCGTGCGTGAGCATGGCGTGATGTTGCTTTTGGGCAGCATGCGGGCCGAAGAACGATTGGCTGCTTTTTTGCTGAATCTGGTGCAACGTTTGCACGCTCGAGGCTTTTCACAGTCCGAGCTGGTACTGCGCATGACGCGCGAAGAAATCGGCAGTTACCTGGGCCTGAAACTCGAAACCGTGAGCCGCACTTTCTCCAAGTTTGTGGAAGACGGCACCGTGGAGGTCAAGCAGCGCCATGTGCGCATCCTAGACACCGAAGGCTTGCAGCGGCTGGTCAACAACACAGCCCATTGCCACTGAGTTCTGGGCTCCAGCACTGAAGGGGCTGCGAGCACCGTGCGTCACTTGGTTATCACGGTTTGGTGAGCTCAGCAGCAGGCGCTTGCAGCGCAGCGGGCAATTCGCCCGTGGCCGAGTGGTTGCGTCCTTGCATGGCCGGAACATGGGTGATGCCCTGGCGCTCTTGTGTAGCGGTGCGCGGCGTGACGTTGAGCACCGGGTCGGGGTTGGTCACGGCAATGTAGAGCGTGGTGAACCCAGCCACCACCACCACGGCGGGGCCACCCAACACCATCCACACCAAACCAAAACGCCACCAGGGCTGCCCCTCTTTGCTCACACTCAGAACCTTGTTCATGGTTTTCTTTCAAAAATAAAGGTCACTCAGCGAGGGACCAGAAAAACAGTTTTTTCGCTCAGTCGTCCGACCGATTGGCCATCAGGCGAGCGGGACTCGATGCGAAAGTGGATCGGGTGCGACCCTGCGGGCGCCGCGTCATAGGGCACTTGCAAACGCACGGACACCCAACGCGACTCGGTGGCACCCACCTCCACAAGCGGCTCGGTGGCCAGGCTCAGACCCGGCAAGCCATCGACTTGCAATTGGAAGCTCAAGGTCTGCTCAGCGGCATTCATGATTTGCAATCGGTAGACGTTTTCAATTTTTCCTCCCGTCACGATGCGGGCCATGGTGGCGCGGTCGCGCACGATGTCCACCTTGAACGGTTCGCGCAGCCACAAAGACACGCCAACGCCAATGATGATGGCCCACAGCACAGCGGTGTAGACCCACACCCGAGGGCGGAAAATGCGCCGCAGCGTTTGCGCCCAGCTCCAGCCTTTTTCCATGGCGTTTTGCGTGGAGAACTTGATCAAGCCCCGCTCGTAGCCCACCTTGTCCATCACGGTGTCGCACACGTCCACACAAGCCCCGCAGCCAATGCACTCGTACTGCAAGCCTTGGCGGATGTCGATGCCGGTGGGGCAGACCTGCACACACAAGGTGCAGTCCACACAAGCGCCCAGCCCCAGGGCTTTGGGGTCTGATTTTTTGGAGCGGGCACCCCGTGGCTCACCACGCGCTTCGTCGTAGGTGACGATCAAGGTGTCCTTGTCGAACATGGCGCTCTGAAAACGCGCATAGGGGCACATGTATTTGCACACCTGCTCGCGCATGAAGCCCGCGTTGCCGTAGGTGGCCAAGCTGTAAAACAGAATCCAGAAAATTTCCCAGGGGCCAAAACCCAGCGAGAAGATGGATGCCGTCAACTCGCGAATGGGCGTGAAGTAGCCGACAAAGCTGAACCCTGTCCAGAGCGACAACACGATCCAGGCCACTTGCTTGCCGGTTTTGCGCCAGGCTTTGTTGAAGCTCAAAGGCGCGGCATCGAGTCGCATGCGCGCGGAACGGTCGCCTTCAAATTGGCGCTCGATCCACAAGAAAATTTCGGTGTACACC
>JBIKHW010000214.1:0-6061 GCA_044361935.1 Limnohabitans sp.
GTGCGGGCTTGTAGTCATCACCCAACCGGGCACGCAGCAGTCGGTGCAGCGCCAGCATGTAAAGGGCGGCCTGTACCTCGTAGCGGTGGTGGACCATGGCGGCATCAAGCGCCTGTGCGGTGTAGGCCGCATCATCTGCACCCAAGTGGTTCGATTTGTAGTCGAGCACCCAGAAACGCCCTTCGTGCTCGAACACCAGATCGGCAAAGCCCATCAACATGCCGTGCAGCTGCGCATCGGGCAGTTGCGGGCGGCCCACGCCGGGCAGCAGGTGCTGCTGGCACAGGGCATCGACCTCGCGGGCGTGCAGCCGCTCGGCGGGCAGCCAAAACTCCATCTCGGGCAACAAGGTGCCCAGCGCATTCAGCGGCGCACCGGGTCCGCGCAGGGGCTGCGCCACCACACGGGTGAGCCACTGCAACACCTCATCGGCTTGGGTTTTGTAACCTGCGTTTTCGCAGCGTTTTTTCAGGCGCTCGGCCTTGGGTGCGTCGAGAACAAAGCCATCGGCCGCCAACCACTCGAGCTGGTCGTGCAAAAAGTTACCTGCGCTCGGGCCCTTGGCAAAGCTGTGCCATGGGGCCAAAGAACCCGTGGGCGTTGTGGGCATGGTCAGGGTCTGCGCTTCTTCGGGCGGTTCGTCATCGGCCGGGCGCAGCGTGGTCATCTGCAGGCTCATTTGCGACAAAGGCTGCGAAGACAGGTCTCGCGTCAAGCGCGAGAAGCTCGCAATCGTCCACGACTTGTCGATGCGGGCGGTGCAGACCAGCGCTTCGCTCAGTTCGGTCATGCGGGCGGGCCGCTGCCAGACCGTGAGCGGCACGTCTTCGCTTGCGGGCACCAGTTGCACGGACAAGCGATGCGCTTGCGCATCAGTTTCGAGCGCTTGCAACTTGGGCAACCAGCCAGCTTCATCGATGGCATCACCACCGCCCAACAAATGGCCTGCAGCACTGTTGTGGTTCACGCAGCTTTTGCCCGAGCCCCGTGTGACTGGGCTCCAGCCCACCCACAGCGCATGCCGCGCACGCGTGAGGGCCACGTACCACAGTCGCAGGTCTTCGCGCAGGCGGTCGCGGTCGGCCAGCTTCGTGTCGTCCTTGTCAAAGTCCAAGGTCCAATGCCGCTCGCCCTCGCCATCATCGATCTGCAACACCGGGGTTTTGTGGGCTTCCAGCATGCGGTGGCTGTGCGCAAAGGGCAGGCACACCACGGGGTACTCCAGGCCTTTGCTGGCGTGGATGGTGATGACCTTGACCAAGTCTTCGTCGCTTTCGAGCCGCACCGTCTGTTCTTCGCTGTCGCCTGCGCCCCCGGCTTTGACCTCCTCGATCTGCTGGGCCAGCCAGCGGATCAGGGCCTGCTCGCCGTCCAGCTGGCTGCTGGCGGTTTGCAGCAGTTCGGCCAGATGCAGCACATTGGTCAGGCGGCGTTCGCCATCGTTCTGGCCACGCCAGCGCCCGGCCAGTTGCAACACATGCAGCGACTGGCGCAGCATGGCCAACACGCCCTGCCCCTCCCATACCGCATGCAAATCACGCATCTGCTCGGCGCGTTGGTCCAGCAAGTCATCTTGCGTCGCCAAATCGTACAGCTCGGCGAGCGACAGGCCCACGGTGCGCGTGCCCAAAGCAGCACGCACACGGCGCATGTTTTGGGGCTCGGCCACGCCGCGCAGCCACAGGCACAAGTCCTGCGCTTCGTCGCTGGCAAACACCGAGTCACGGTCCGACAGGTAGACCGAGGCCACGCCCCGCACACGCAAGGCGTCGCGCACGGCAGCGGCCTCTTTGCCTGTGCGCACCAGCACAGCGATGTCTTTGGGTTGCAGCGGCTTGTCGCCCTTTTCTGCATCCACAAAACGCGCTTGCGGGTCACCGAGCCAAGCCACGATCTGCTCGGCACACAGGGCCGACAAGTGCGTCAGCGCATCGCGCTGGCTGCGCAGTGTGGCGTTGTGCACCAGGGTCATGGCTTTCACGCCACCATCACGGGTCGTGAACACTTCACTGCGGCCCTTGGCTTTAACAGCCTGGAAAGGCAGCGGATCGTCATCGCCGCGTTGGTAACCAAAGGCGTCTTTCGGAATTTCAAACCAGCGGTTCACCACATCGACCACCGCTTGGGTGGATCGGAAGTTGGTGCCCAGCACATGGTGGCGGCCTGCGGTGGCGCGGCGTGCGGCCAGGTAGCCGTGGATGTCGGCACCGCGAAAACCATAGATCGACTGCTTGGGGTCGCCGATCAGCAGCAACGCGGCGTCTTGCCGGTTCTCGGCTGTGCGGTAGATGCGGTCAAAAATGCGGAACTGCAGCGGCGACGTGTCCTGGAACTCGTCGATCATCGCCACTGGAAACTGCTCGCGCAGGCGCTGCGCCAGGCGCTCGCCCAACTCGGGGTCGGCCAGCGCCACATCGAGGCGTTGCAGCATGTCGGCAAAACCAAACAGGCCGCTGCGTTTTTTCAGCTCCGCCATGCGCTGCAGCACATGGCTGCGGCCGTGCAGGCGGGCGGCCTGCGCGGGGTCGGGCAAGGCCAACAAAGCGGCTTGCAGATCGGCATAGGCTTGTGATTCGGGCGGCAAGTCCACGGGTGCTTCGCCGGGTTTGCGGCAAGCCAGCAAGCCTTTGGGCGTGAAGCGATCCCAGCCTGTCTTCATGTCTTTTTGCAATGCTTTGGGCTCGTCTGCGCTTTGTGCCCAGGCTTTGAGCACACCCAGCCATTCGGCAGATTTTTTGTACGTCAGCTTGCGGCCGTCCCAACTGGACTTGTGGTTCTCCAGCTGTGCCTCGATCCAGCCCAGCAAGTTGTCGGCTTTTTCAACCCAGCCTTGCTTGAGCGCCGCCAGTTGCGCATCACGCTCGGCCAGCACCGCGCCGAAGACCTGCGCCAGCGTGCCAGGCGCGGCTTCGGCCAAAGGCACCGCCATCAGGGCACGCATGTCCTTGTCGAGCGCGGGCACGTCGCGCCAGACGCGCTGCACCTGCGCCACCAAAGCTGTGGCCATGGGGTAGAGCTGCTGCCGCCAATAATCCTGGACGGCTGCGAGGCGCAGCGCGGCTTCGTCGCCAACCAGGTTTTCTTCAAACAGGCTGCCGCTGTCAAAGGCGTGCTCGCGCAGCATGCGCTGGCACCAAGCGTCGATGGTGTAAACGGCCGCGTCGTCCATGGCCTGCGCGGCCAGCGCGAGCCGATACGCCGCTTGTTCGCGGGGCTCACCTTCGGCGTATTCGCTTTGGAGTTGATTCAGGAAGGCGTCGTCCGTTTGGGCGATGCCCCGGAACACCTGCGCCGCCTCGGTCAGGCGGGCGCGGATGCGGTCCGACAGCTCACGCGTGGCGGCGCGGGTGAAGGTCATCACCAACACGTCTTGCGGCAGCATGGGGCGCACGGGTGCAGTGCCCGCATCGCCATGGCCCAGCACCAAGCGCACATACAGCGCGGCGATTGTCCAGGTCTTGCCCGTGCCTGCGCTCGCCTCGATCAGGTGGCTGCCCCGCAACGGAAAGCTGTAGGGCTTGAGGGCGTGTGCGGTGCTCATGCCTCTTCTCCCTCATCGTCTGCAGGCGCACCGGGCAAGGCCTCAACTTGCGCTTGCGCCGCCCAGTCTTGGAGCGGCGCATACACCGCCTGTGCCAAGCGGTCCAGGGCGCCCGTGGTCAGCAAGTCCTCCACCGTGGGGTAGGTGCGGGCGAGCGCCGGGTCTTTGTCTTTTTCTGCCCGCTTGAAGTCGCTGCCTTCGTAGGCATCGGCCAGCGCATTGAGGTTCTCTGGGTCTTTGAGCCACTGCAAGGCCACACCGGGCGGCAGAGGCAGTGGCCAGCGCATGCCCTCGGCCCAGGTGGCCAGCAGGGTCTGCAACTGGGCTCGGGCGGCTTGCGGGTCTTGCGGGGGCACACGCACCACGGCGTTGCGACCCACCACCACGCACTTGCATGGCTGGTCCATGGCGGCAGCGGCCAGCGACTGCAACCAAATGTCGATGAGTTTTTCAGGTCTGACCAAAGGTGTTTTGGGTTTGAGATCCGCCACGTCGTTGGCACGCAAACTCAAGAGCATTTGCCCGCTCTCGCCCGCCAGCATGCCGCCCAAAGCGTCTTGCAAACTCACTTGCGGATGCATCTGCGGGTGTGCCTGGTCGACCAGCACGCGCTCGGCCATGTCGGGGTAGGCCCCGCGCTCGCGCAGCGCAGCGGCCAGCTGGGTCTGCAGGATGTGGGTGAGCTTTTGGGCTTCGAGCGTGCCCACACCCGCCAACGGCAAGGCCCCCGCTTGGCGCAGCTGCTGCACCACACGCGCGGCATGGCGCGGCAGATCTTCTGCGCTCAAATCCGCAGGCACATGTTGCAGTTCGTGGTCGAGCAGTTGGTACAAGTCCAGCCCACCCAAGCCAAACAGTTCTTCGTCATGCAGCTCGCTGCGCTCGTCTTCCAAATGCACCTGCAGCCGCTCGCGGAAAAATGCACCCACAGGTTTGCGCAGGAAGCGGGCCAGTTGGGAGAGCGAGATGATCGGGGCCTGCTCGTTGGCGGCCATGAGCGGCGACAACAACGCGAGAGCCGACGACGGCGTGCCCGTCTCGCTGGCCCCATCACCACGCTGGACATCTTGCGCCGCACGCCACTCTTTGGCAAAGGTCAACAAACCACTGCCCACTTCAAAGTAAGCGCGGCTGAACGGTTGCAGCGGGTGCACGGTGGTCAGGTCTTTGGCCGTGTCTTTGCCCCAGAGCAGATCAATCTCATCGCGCAATTGCGACACCAGCACCGAAGGCGGTTGTTCGCTGTTGTCGCGCACGCTGCGGCCGCTCCAGCTCACGTACAAGACCTGACGCGCCGATAAGAGCGCTTCGAGCATGAGCTGGCGGTCGTCGTCGCGGCGCGAGCGGTCACCGGGGCGCGTCATGCCGGGCAGGCCCATCAGGTCAAAGTCGGCACGCGGGCTGCGGCGCGGGTAGTCGCCATCGTTCATGCCCAGCAGGCACACCGCCTGGAAGGGGATTGCCCGCATCGGCATCAGCGTGCAAAACGTCACGCCACCTGCCCTGAATCGTTGCTCCAGCCGGGGGGCCTTCAACGCTTCGAGCCAAGCCGATCGGGCCACCGCCAGCGGCACGGCCTCGGCAAAACCTGCTTCGTCACATGCCCGCACCCAGTCGTTCAGCGCCTGGTTGAGCGCTGCCAGGGCATTGCGGTCATTGTCGTCACGCGACTTGAACAGCGCCGCGAGCATGGCGCGGCAGCGCTCGGCCCACTGTGCGGGCGTGGCGCTTTGTATGCAGGTTTGCGACCAGTCGATCAAGGCCTTCAACAGGTGCGCCAGCGACCCAGCCAGCTCGGCATCGAGCCCACCCACTTCCGGGTAAGGCGACACGCCCAATGAAACGTCATCGTCCACCGGGTCGGCACCGCAGGCGTAACCCATGAGCATGCGCTGCACGCCAAACAGCGCCGAGTTGTCGTCGCCGCACACGCCCAGTCCCAAGCCCGCACGGTGCTCGGCCGACAGGCCCCAGCGGATGCCCGAGCCCGCCATCCAGCGCGTGAGCGTGGGCAGGTGTTCGTCCTTCAGGCCAAAGCGTGCCGCGAGCGCGGGCACTTCGAGCAACTCGACCAGCTCGCTCATGCGGCTGCGCTGCTGCGGCAGGGCCAGCAGCCATTCGACCGCATGGATCAGCGGGCTAATGGCCTGCGCACCCAGGTCGGCAATGTCATACGGAATGAACCGTGCATCGCTGCGCTTGTATTGGCCAAACACGGCGCGGATCGCCGGGGCCATGACCGTGATGTCGGGCACCATGACCACCACGTCGCGCGGCGACAACGGTTCGCCGGGCGGCGAGTGGAACCACTGCAGCAACTGGTCGTGCAACACCTCGAGTTCGCGCACCGGGCTGTGCGCCACGCTGAACGTGACCGATGCGTCACCCTTTTGCAAAGGCTGAGCTGGGGTGCCGCCGCTCGACGGCTCCAGGTCGCGGATGCGGCGCTGCAGCTGCGCGAGCAAACGCGTGCCGTCTTCGCCGGGCACATCGTCAAAAAAGTCCAGGCGCGGCCACTGC
>JBIKHW010000016.1:0-20032 GCA_044361935.1 Limnohabitans sp.
GTCACCACCCGGAAGGCTGCAAACAGCAGCACCACCGAGAACAGGTAGAAGAAACCGGTCTTGACGTCCATAGGTCTGTCTTTTTAAATGTTCAGGACTTGGCGGCGTTCAACGGTAAGGAGCGTCAGCGGCACGGGCGGCTGCGATCTCTTTTTCGTAACGGTCGCCCACGGCCAGCAACATGTCCTTGGTGAAGTACAGGTCACCGCGTTTTTCACCGTGGTATTCAAAAATATGCGTCTCGACAATCGAGTCCACCGGGCAGCTTTCTTCACAAAAGCCGCAGAAGATGCACTTGGTCAAATCGATGTCGTAACGCGTGGTGCGACGCGAGCCGTCTTCGCGCTGGCCCGCCTCGATGGTGATGGCCATCGCAGGGCACACGGCTTCGCAGAGTTTGCAGGCGATGCAGCGCTCTTCACCGTTGTCATAACGGCGCAGGGCATGCAGGCCGCGAAAACGCGGCGACAGTGGAGTTTTTTCTTCCGGGAACTGCACCGTCACCTTGCGTGCAAATGCATAACGTCCGGTCAGGGCCATACCCTTGAACAACTCCACGAGCATGAAGCTCTTGAGGAAGTCCTTGATCGAGAAAGAGGAAGCAGTCATTGTTGTCATGGTCTTAACCGCTCAAAGCCAGATGTTCCAGGGCGAGTGCAACCAAGCACCCACCACCAGCAGCCACACCAATGTGACGGGAATGAAAATCTTCCAGCCCAAACGCATGATCTGGTCATAACGGAAGCGCGGGAAGGTGGCGCGAATCCAGATGAACATGGACACAACCAGGAAGGTCTTGAGACCCAGCCAGATCCAGCCCGGAATGGCGTTGAACAAGGCGTGGTCGATGGGCGACAACCAGCCGCCCAGGAACATGATCACGGCCAGAATGGACACGAGCCACATGCTGGCGTATTCGGCCAGGAAGAAGATGGCAAATCCCATGCCCGAATACTCAACCATGTGACCGGCCACGATCTCGGCTTCGCCTTCGACCACGTCAAAGGGGTGGCGGTTGGTTTCGGCCACACCCGAAATCAGGTAGACCAGGAAAATCGGCAGCAATGGCAGCCAGTTCCAGGACAGGAAACTCAGACCCATGTCGGCCGCAGCGCCCTTGCCTTGTGCCAACACGATTTCGGTCAGGTTCATGCTGCCCGACACCATCAAGACCACCAGGAAGCAAAAGCCCATGGCGATTTCGTAGCTCACCATCTGGGCCGACGCACGCAGCGCACCCAAGAAGGCGTACTTGGAGTTCGACGCCCAGCCCGCGATGATCACGCCGTACACCTCAATCGAAGTGATCGCCATCACCAGCAACAAACCTGCATTGATATTGGTCAGTGCCTGCTCGGGGCCGAAGGGAATCGCCACCCAGGCGGCCAGGGCCGGCATGATGGCCATGATTGGCCCCAGGCGGAACAAGCCGGGGCTGGCCGCTGTCGGATTGATCAATTCCTTGGTCAGCAGCTTGAGCGCATCAGCAATGGGCTGCAGCAAGCCCATAGGACCCACGCGGTTGGGGCCATGGCGAACTTGCATGAAGCCCAAGAGCTTGCGCTCCCACAGCGTCAAGTAAGCCACAGCACCCATCAGCGGCGCGAGGATCGCAACGATCTTGATCAAAATCCACAGCACAGGCCAGACCAAGGTGGCCCACCAGCTGGCGGCGATCAGGTTCAGGCCGCCGTTGTACATTGCGTCAATCATGCGGTCACCTCCTGGCGGGCGTCTGCGGTCAACTGCAAGGACGGCGCACGGCGCACAGTGCCATCGAGCTGGTAAATCGAAGCGACCGCTGGTGCGGGCGAGGTTGTCCCGGTCAAGTTGATCGCGGCACCCGTGGCGCTCGATGCCGCCAGGGGCTGGGCTGTGGCGCGGGCCAACACGTCTTGAGAGGTTTCAAAAGCCACACCCGGAACGTCCAGCAAATTGGCCAGCACGCGCAGCACCTTCCAGGCGGGACGGGTTTCAGCCAAAGGCTTGACCACGGCGTGGAAGCTTTGCAGACGCCCTTCGGCGTTGACAAAAGAACCAGACGTTTCAGTGAATGGCGCAATCGGCAAGAGCACGTCACTGAAGGCCATGTTGGCCTTAAAAGGGCTGAGCGTGACGACCATCTCGGCCTGGCCCAGGGCCTTGGCCGCAGCAGCGCCTGCTGCGCTGTCGAACTCGGGTTCGGTATTGAGCAAAAGGGCCGCTTTCAGGCCACCGGCCAACATTTGGCCTGCATGCTTACCGCCGGTTTGCGGCTGGGCACCCACCCACTGCGCGCCCACAGTGTTGGCTGCTTCGGTCAGGTAACCCACACTGGCACCTGTTTGTGCACCAATCCAGTTGGCCAAGGCCAACAGGGTCGAGGCATTGCCATGGTGTGCAGCAGCATTGCCCAACAAGAGGGCTTTGCGCTCGCCACCGAGGAGGGACTTGGCGATGGCTTGGACTGCGGCAGAAGCATTGCCTGCACAAGGTGCTGCCACGCCTTTTTCGGCGGCAATGGCCACGGCCAGATCGGCCAGGGTTTGGGCCCAGGCAAACGCATCGGTTACCACCGCGTTGGCAACAGGCATGGCCCAAGTATCGGCGTGGCTGAATGCTGCGGAGTCAGTGATGACATTGAGCTGAGCGCCATGGCGCACGGCGTGGCGCACGCGCAGGGCAAACAGCGGGTGATCCTTGCGCAGGTTGGAGCCGACCACCAACACGCGCTGCAAAGTGGACAGCGATGCGATGGACGTGCCCAAGGTGCGCACGCCTTCGGCTGCGGCAAATTCGGCGTGGCGCAGCCGGTGGTCGATGTTGTCAGAACCCAGTCCGCGCATCAAAGCGCCAGCCAGATACAACTCTTCGACGGTGCTGTGCGGGCTGACCAAAGCGCCGATGCTGTTGGCGCCATGGTTGCGCTGGATGTTGCGCAGGCCGTTGGCCACGTATTCGAGGGCGGTTTGCCAGTCAACGGTTTTCCACTCACCGCCCTGCTTGAGCATGGGCTGGGTAAGGCGCTCGGCGCTGTTCAAGGCTTCGTAAGAGAAACGGTCGCGGTCGGCGATCCAGCACTCGTTGACGTCTTCGTTTTCCAGGGGCACAACACGCATGACCTGGTTGTTCTTGACCTGCACGATCAGGTTGGCACCTGAGGAATCGTGCGCCGCCACCGACTTGCGGCGCGACAGCTCCCAAGTGCGGGCGTGGTAACGGAAAGGCTTGCTGGTCAAGGCACCCACGGGGCAGATGTCGATCATGTTGCCCGACAACTCAGAGTCGATGGTCTGACCCAAGAAGGTTTCAATCTCGGCATGCTCGCCACGGTGGGACATGCCCAGCTCCATGGCACCGGCCACTTCCTGGCCAAAGCGCACGCAGCGTGTGCAGTGGATGCAGCGACTCATCTCTTCCATCGAGATCAGCGGTCCAACTTCTTTGTGGAAGACCACTCGCTTTTCTTCTTCATAGCGCGAGGTGCTGCCACCGTAACCCACGGCCAAGTCTTGCAACTGGCACTCACCGCCCTGATCGCAAATAGGGCAATCGAGCGGGTGGTTGATGAGCAAGAACTCCATGACCGACTTTTGGGCTGCAATCGCCTTGTCGCTCTTGGTGCGCACGATCATGCCTTGCGTCACGGGCGTGGCGCAGGCGGGCATGGGCTTGGGGGCTTTTTCGACCTCGACCAGGCACATGCGGCAGTTAGCCGCGATCGAGAGTTTCTTGTGGTAGCAGAAATGGGGGATGTAAGTGCCGGCTTTTTCAGCGGCATGCATGACCATGCTGCCTTCGGCAACTTCCACTTTCTGCCCGTCGAGTTCTATTTCAACCATGGGTCTTCACCGCTGTTGCATCGGCACCGACCATGGAGGTCTTGTGCTCGATGAGGTGTACAAATTCGTGACGGAAATGCTTGAGCATGCCGCGTACCGGCATGGCCGCTGCATCACCCAAGGCGCAAATCGTGCGGCCCATGATGTTGCCGGCCACACTGTCGAGCATGTCGATGTCGCTGGCACGGCCTTGGCCGTGTTCAATGCGGTCGACCATGCGCCAGAGCCAGCCTGTGCCTTCGCGGCAAGGGGTGCACTGGCCGCAGGACTCGTGCGAATAAAAGTAAGACAAACGCGCCAAGGCCTTGACCATGCAACGTGTCTCATCCATGACGATCACCGCGCCCGAACCCAACATCGAACCGCCCTCTTTGGCGATGCTGTCGTAGTCCATGGTGAGCTTCATCATCAAATCGGCCGGAATCACGGGCGATGAAGAACCGCCGGGAATCACGGCCTTGAGTTGGCGGCCACCGCGCACGCCACCGGCGAGCTCTAGCAGCTTGGCAAACGGTGTGCCCATGGGCACTTCGTAGTTGCCGGGACGCTCCACGTCACCGCTGACCGAGAAGATCTTGGTGCCGCCGTTGTTGGGCTTGCCACATTCCAAGTAAGCCTGGCCACCGTTGCGGATGATCCAAGGCACGGCCGCGAAGGTCTCGGTGTTGTTGATGGTGGTGGGCTTGCCGTACAGGCCAAAACTGGCCGGAAACGGTGGCTTGAATCGGGGCTGGCCTTTTTTGCCTTCCAAGGATTCGAGCAAGGCAGTTTCTTCACCACAGATGTAAGCGCCAAAACCGTGCGAGGCGTACAACTGGAAGCTGAAGGTGCTGCCCAGGATGTTGTCGCCCAAGTAACCTGCCACGCGGGCTTCTTCCAGTGCCGCTTCAAAACGCTCGTAAGTGTGGAAAATTTCGCCGTGGATGTAGTTGTAACCCACGCTGATGCCCATGGCGTAAGCCGCGATGGCCATGCCCTCAATCACCGTGTGCGGGTTGTACTCCATGATGTCGCGGTCTTTGCAAGTACCTGGCTCGCCTTCGTCGGAGTTGCAGACCAAATACTTTTGGCCGGGGAACTGGCGAGGCATGAAGCTCCACTTCAGGCCCGTGGGGAAACCCGCACCGCCGCGACCACGCAGGCCGGACTCTTTCACGGTGGCGATCACTTGGTCTTGCGTCAGACCCTCGCCGCCGTCTTGGCCCAAAATCTTGCGCAAGGCGGCATAGCCGCTGCGTGCTTCGTAGTCTTTAATGCCCCAGTTGCGGCCATTCAAGCCCGCATAAATTTGCGGGTTGATGTGGCGGTCATGGAAGCAGCTTTCCACGCCCGTGGCTTGGAATTGGCTGAGAATTTGTTCGACGTTCATCAGGCGGCCTCGGCTTTCTTCAGGCTGTCAACGAGTTGGTCGAGTTTTTCATGGCTCATGAAGCTGCACATGTGGCGGTCATTTACCAAGAGCACCGGCGCATCGGCGCAAGCGCCTTGGCACTCGCTGGGCTGCAAAGTGAACAGTCCGTCGGCAGTGGTCTCGCCTGCGTGAACACCCAATTTGTGCTCCAGATGGGCCAGTGCCTGAGCGCCGCCACGCAGCTGGCAAGGCAGGTTGGTGCAAACGTTCAGCTTGAACTTGCCCACCGGCTTTTGGTTGTACATGTTGTAGAAGGTGGTGACTTCGTGCACGGCCATCACGGGCATGCCCAACACCTCAGCCACGACTTGCTCACTCTCGGGGCTGACCCAGCCTTGTTCCTGCTGCACGATCGACAGGCAGGCCATGACGGCCGACTGCTTTTGGTCTGCGGGAAACTTGGCAACTTCACGCGCAAAGCGTGCTCTGGTGGAATCAGAGATCATCGGTCAATCTCTCCAAAAACGATGTCCATGGTCCCAATGATCGCGACGGCGTCGGCCAGCATGTGGCCACGGGCCATTTCATCGAGGGTGGCCAGATGGGCAAAGCCCGGGGCGCGAATTTTGAGGCGGTACGGCTTGTTGGCCCCATCACTCACCATGTAAATGCCGAACTCGCCTTTCGGGTGCTCGACAGCGGCGTAGGCCTCTCCCTCAGGGACACGAAATCCTTCGGTGAAGAGCTTGAAGTGGTGGATCAAGTCTTCCATGTTGGACTTCATACCTTCACGAGAAGGCGGTGCCACCTTGTGGTTGTCGGTGATGACCGGGCCAGGGTTGGCACGCAACCACTTCACGCATTGCTGGATGATGCGGTTGGATTCGCGCATCTCCTGCACACGCACCAAATAGCGGTCGTAGCTGTCACCCGTCTTGCCCACAGGCACGTCAAACTCGACCTGGTCGTAAGCGTCGTATGGCTGCTTTTTGCGCAAGTCCCAAGCAAAGCCGGAGCCGCGCAGCATGGGGCCGGTCATGCCCAGATTCAGGGCACGCTCGGGGGCCACCACGCCGATGCCCACCGTGCGCTGTTTCCAGATGCGGTTGTCGGTCAGCAGGGTTTCGTACTCGTCCACGCACTTGGGAAAGCGCTGGGTGAAGTCATCAATGAAGTCCAGCAAGGAGCCTTGGCGGTTGCTGTTGAGCTGCTCAATCGCCTTGGCGTTCTTGACCTTGCTGACCTTGTACTGCGGCATGCTGTCGGGCAAATCGCGGTACACACCACCGGGGCGAAAGTAAGCCGCGTGCATGCGGGCACCGGACACGGCCTCGTACATGTCAAACAGGTCTTCACGCTCGCGGAAGGTGTAGATCAGGATGGTGGAGCTGCCGCAATCGTTGCCGTGCGAGCCGAGCCACATGAGGTGGTTCAGGATGCGGGTGATTTCAGAGAACATCACGCGGATGAACTGGGCCCGCATCGGCACTTCCAGGCCCAGCATCTTCTCGATGGCCAGGCAGTAAGCGTGCTCATTGCACATCATCGACACATAGTCCAGGCGGTCCATGTAGGGCAAGGACTGGATGTAGGTTTTGTGCTCGGCCAGTTTTTCGGTGGCGCGGTGCAGCAAACCGATGTGCGGGTCGGCGCGTTGCACCACTTCGCCGTCGAGCTCCAGCACCAGGCGCAACACACCGTGCGCAGCCGGGTGCTGGGGTCCGAAGTTCAGGGTGTAATTCTTGATTTCGGCCATGTCAGTTCAGGCCTCCGTAGTTTTCTTCACGGATGATGCGTGGCGTGATTTCACGAGGCTCGATGCTCACCGGCTCATAAATCACGCGTTGACGCTCGGCGTCATAGCGCATCTCAACGTGACCCGACAAGGGGAAATCCTTGCGGAAGGGGTGACCAATGAAACCGTAGTCGGTCAGGATGCGGCGCAGGTCGTTGTGACCTTCGAACACGATGCCATACAAGTCAAAAGCTTCGCGCTCGTACCAGTTGGCCGAGTTCCAGATGTCGTTGACCGAATCCACCAAAGGCAGGTCGTCATCGGGGCAAAGCACTTTCACACGCACACGCTGGTTCAGGCTCACCGACAACAAATGCACGGTGACACCAAAGCGCGGGCCGTCGGTACCCACTTCGCGGTAGGCCGAGTAATCGAGGCCCGCCAAATCAACGAGTTGCTCAAATTGGCAGCCCGGCGCATCACGTAGGGTTTGCATCACGCCCAGGTAATGCTGTGCGTTCACATGAACAGTCACCTCACCCAAAGCGATGGAAATGTTTTGAACCCGATCACCCAAGGCCGCAACCAGGGTGTCTTGCAGGTCTTCGGGGCGAATGGCGAAATCGGTCATCGTCATTCCCTTCAAGCGCGCGCAATGGTGTGCGTGCGGCGGATTTTTTGCTGCAACTGGATGATGCCGTAGATCAGGGCTTCGGCCGTGGGCGGGCAGCCCGGCACGTACACATCCACCGGCACGATGCGGTCGCAACCGCGCACCACCGAGTAGCTGTAGTGGTAGTAGCCACCGCCGTTGGCGCAAGAGCCCATGGAGATCACCCAGCGCGGCTCGGACATCTGGTCATAGACCTTGCGCAGCGCCGGGGCCATCTTGTTGCACAAGGTGCCGGCCACGATCATCAAGTCGGCTTGACGGGGGCTAGCACGAAACACCTCGGCACCGAAGCGGCCCAAGTCATAACGGGCAGCTGCCGAGTGCATCATCTCGACCGCGCAGCAAGCCAGACCAAAGGTCATGGGCCACAGCGAGCCGGTTTTGGCCCAATTCACCACCGAGTCGTAACTCGTGGTGATGAAGCCCTCTTTCATCACGCCTTCAATCATTTTTTATTCCTCAAGCAGGCTCAATGTTGTTGTCAGTGCGAACGGTCATTCCCAGTCCAGGGCGCCTTTTTTCCACTCGTAGACAAAACCGACGACCAAAATGGTCAGAAAGATCACCACGGCCACAAAACCGGCCATACCCACTTCCTTGAGCGCAATGGCCCAAGGGAACAGAAAAGCGATTTCCAGGTCGAACAAAATGAACAAGATGGCGACCAAGTAGTAACGCACATCGAACTTCATGCGGGCATCTTCAAAGGCTTCGAAGCCGCATTCGTAGGGGGAATTTTTCTCCGCATCAGGTCTGTTGGGGCCGAGGATGTAGCCCAAAACCTGGGGGATGATGCCGACAGCAACGCCGACCAAAATGAACAAGAGAATGGGAAGGTACTGTTCGAGGTTCATTTGGTGACTGCCGGTAAAGGACCGAGTGAAGCGCCCAAGCCTTGAGCCCGAGCGCTTCTGTTTGTCTGGTGCCGTCGGCGAGACTCGAACTCGCACAGCTTTCGCCACTACCCCCTCAAGATAGCGTGTCTACCAATTTCACCACGACGGCTGGATACACATGAACAGCTTGCATGAGGTGCACCTTGAGTGCGTGTTGCTTGCTGTTCAGACTAAGATTCTACCCCGGAAAAAAGGCTATTTTCGGGGTCAAACCCTGAAAATTGTGCATAGCAGCAAAGCTGAATGAGAGCTGACTGCCCGGTGATTTACTTTACAGGGGCCGGAGGAACGCTGTTGTCGGGTTTGGACGCGGGCGCGTTGCCGGGAATCTGCGCAGCGGGGCTGCTGTCAACCGGTGCTGGAGCAGTCACAGCAGCACCCTCGAGCACGCTGCCCGACGAAGTCGGCGAGAGATTGCTGAAATAAGCCAAAGCCAATGTACACACAAAGAACACGGCTGCCAACACGGCCGTGGTGCGCGACATGAAGTTCGCGCCGCCTGTGGCTCCGAACAAACTGCCCGAACCACCGCTGCCAAAAGCCGCGCCCATGTCAGCGCCTTTGCCGTGCTGGATCAGGATCAAGCCAATCATGGCCAGCGCCGATAACATCTGCACAACCAAAATCAAGGTCAACATTACACTCATTTGAATACTCCGAAAAAATAAAAACTGGGTTTGAAAGCTCAGCGCGAAGCGGCTCTCAACATCGATAAAAAGTCTGGGGCCTTGAGCGACGCGCCGCCGATCAGGCCACCATCCACATCGGGCTGAGCCAACAAAGACGCAGCATTGTCAGCGTTCATGCTGCCGCCGTACAAGATCGACACCCGATCTGCGTGGGCAGTGGCCGCCTGCAACTGGGCTCGCAACACGGCGTGCACAGCCTGGGCTTGTTCGGGTGTGGCAGTCAGTCCTGTGCCAATGGCCCAAACGGGTTCGTAGGCCACCACGATTTCACTGATGCAGTGGCCGTTGGTGTGGATCACCGCAGCCAACTGCCGCTTGACCATCACCTCGGTCTGACCCGCTTCGCGCTCGGCCTGGCTCTCACCCACACACACGATGGGGGTGATGCCTGAAGCCAAAGCACGCTGCGCCTTGAGGGCCACCACGGCATCTGTCTCACCGTGGTACTGTCGCCGCTCCGAGTGGCCCACGATGACATAACGCACCGCAAAATCACGCAGCATGGCGGCCGACACCTCGCCGGTGTATGCACCCAACTCGTGGGCTGACACATCTTGCGCACCCCAGGCCAAGACCGAACCGGCCAACAGGCTTTGAGCTTGCGAGAGGTAGGCGGAGGGCACACACACCGCAGCACGGCAGGACACACCGCCCAAGCCGCTCAAGATGTCAGGCAACAAAGAAGCATTGGCAGTCAAGCTGCCATTCATCTTCCAATTGCCCACCATCAACTTGGCTGCCATCGCCATCACCAAGTCACCACAATTTTGCCCACATGCTGGTTCGTCTCCATCAAAGCATGGGCTTGCGCCGCGCCCGATGGCAAACCACCACCCGCCTCTGCCGCTGCAAACACGCTGTGGATGACCGGCTTGATGCGGCCCGACTCGATCCAAGGCCAAACAGTTTGATGCAAAGACTGAGCAATCGCTGCTTTGAATGACACTGGACGTGGACGCAAGGTCGAGCCCGTGATTGTCAAGCGACGACGCAAAACCAAACCTGCATTGAATTCGCTCTTGATGCCGCCTTGCACCGCGATGATGACCAGGCGACCGTCTTCGGCCAGGGCCTCAACCTCACGCGCCACGTAGTCACCCGCGACCATGTCCAGGATCACATTCACACCCACACCGCCGGTGAGGCGCTTGGCCTCGGTCACGAAATCGGTGGTTTTGTAATTGATGGCGTGGTCCGCACCCAAGGCCAAGCAAGCCTGACATTTTTCGTCTGAACCCGCCGTGGCGATCACGGTCGCGCCAGCCGCCTTGGCCATTTGGATGGCTGTGACGCCGATGCCGCTGGTGCCGCCTTGAATCAACAAGGTCTCACCCGCTTGCAAACGCCCGCGATCAAACACATTGCTCCAGACGGTGAAAAAGGTCTCTGGCAGCGAAGCGGCTTCAATGTCCGTCAGGCCCTTGGGCACCGGCAAACACTGGGACACTGGTGCCACACACAGCTGCGCATAACCACCACCCGCCACCAAGGCACACACACGGTCGCCCACACCCAAACCCGCTGCAGCCATGGCCGCTGCATCGCCCGACACCACCACACCCGCGACCTCGAGGCCCGGAATGTCCGAGGCACCGGGGGGTACAGGGTAGTTGCCCAGGCGTTGCAACACATCGGGTCGGTTGATACCACTGGCCGAGACGCGAATGAGCAACTCACCTGCCCCTGCAACAGGGTCAGGGCGGTAACCGGGCACCAGCACCTCGGGGGCGCCGTAGCTTTTGATTTCAATGACGTTCATGGTGCATCCACACGATGTCAGGAGATCGTCGACCCCCCGAATCAGCGCTATTTAGCCTTGGGCAGGACGGTCCAGCAAAGCCTTCATCGACAGCTTGATGCGGCCTTTTTCGTCGGTTTCCATGACCTTGACTTTGACGATCTGACCTTCGCTCAGGTAGTCGGTCACTTTTTCGACGCGCTCGTGGGCGATCTGGCTGATGTGCAGCAAACCGTCTTTGCCTGGCAACAGGTTGATCAGGGCACCGAAGTCCAGGATCTTGGTCACTGGGCCTTCGTAGACCTTGCCGATTTCGACTTCGGCGGTGATCTGCTCGATGCGCTGCTTGGCAATGTCGGCCTTGGCGCCGTCGGTCGCAGCAATCGTGATCGTGCCGTCTTCGCCGATGTTGATCTGGCAACCGGTCTCTTCGGTCAGGGCGCGGATGGTGGCGCCGCCTTTGCCGATCACGTCACGAATTTTCTCGGGGTTGATCTTCATGGTGAAGAGCTTGGGCGCGAAGTCAGACACTTCGGTGTTGGCCGTACTCATCGCCTCTTGCATCTTGCCCAGAATGTGCATGCGGGCTTCTTTGGCTTGGGCCAGAGCGACTTGCATGATTTCTTTGGTGATGCCCTGGATCTTGATGTCCATCTGCAAAGCGGTGATGCCGTGGGTGGTACCGGCCACTTTGAAGTCCATGTCACCCAGGTGGTCTTCGTCACCCAAGATGTCGGTCAACACCGCAAAGCGGTTGTCTTCCTTGATCAGGCCCATGGCGATACCGGCCACGTGGGCCTTCATCGGCACACCCGCGTCCATCATCGACAAGCAGCCGCCGCAGACGGAAGCCATGGACGAAGAACCGTTCGATTCGGTGATCTCGGACACCACACGCACGGTGTAGGGGAACTCTTCTTTGGTCGGCAACACAGCGGCCAAAGCACGCTTGGCCAAACGGCCGTGGCCGATTTCGCGGCGCTTGGTGCTGCCCATGCGGCCCACTTCGCCAGTGGCAAAGGGAGGCATGTTGTAGTGGAACATGAAGCGGTCTTCGAACTCGCCAGCCAGCGCGTCAATGCGCTGAGCATCGCGCTCAGTGCCCAAGGTGGTGATCACCAAAGCCTGGGTTTCACCACGTGTGAACAAGGCAGAGCCGTGTGTGCGGGGCAGCACGCTGTTGCGGATTTCGATGGGGCGCACAGTGCGTGTGTCGCGGCCGTCGATGCGGGGCTCACCCGCCAAAATCTGGCTGCGCACAATTCGGGCTTCGATTTCGAACATCAAGCCGTCGAGCTTGACGCTGTCGAAAGCCACGCCCTCTTCGGCCAAAGCGACTTTGACCGAAGCGTAGGCTTCGCGGCAAGCGTGTGTACGGGCTTGCTTGTTGCGGATTTGGTAGGCCGCACGCAGCTTTTCTTCAGCCAAAGAGGCCAGCTTGGCTTCGAAAGCCGTGTCACGGGCAGGCGCTTGCCAGTCCCACACAGGCTTGCCGGCTTCGCGGACCAGCTCGTGGATCGCGTTGATGGCAATGGCCGATTGCTCGTGGCCGTACACCACGCCGCCCAACATGATTTCTTCGGACAGTTGTTGGGCTTCGGATTCGACCATCAGCACAGCGGCTTCGGTACCAGCCACGACCAGGTCCATCACGCTGTCTTTGCGCTGGGTTTGGCCGGGGTTGAGGACGTATTCGCCGTTGATGTAACCCACGCGGGCAGCACCGATCGGGCCGTTGAAAGGGATGCCCGAGATGGACAAAGCAGCAGACACGGCGATCATCGCGGCGATGTCGGCGTCGACTTCAGGGTTCAAAGAGACTGTGTGGATGACCACGTGCACGTCGTTGTAAAAACCTTCGGGGAACAGAGGGCGGATCGGACGGTCGATCAGGCGGCTGGTCAGGGTCTCGTGCTCGCTGGGCTTGGCTTCACGCTTGAAGAAGCTGCCTGGGATCTTGCCTGCGGCGTAAGTCTTCTCGATGTAATCGACGGTCAGCGGGAAGAAATCTTGACCCGCTTTGGCGATCTTAGAGCCCACGACGGTGGCCAACACCACGGTGCCGTCCATGTCGAGCAGCACAGCGCCGCCGGCTTGGCGAGCAACTTCGCCGGTTTCCATCTTGACCGTGTGTTGGCCCCATTGGAATGTCTTGGTAACTTTGTTGAAAATGGACATGTTCAGAACTCCTGAAAACAAAAGCGCATGAGGCTGCACTGTGGGCCCGGAAGTTGACGCTCTGAACTCGATGCCATTCCACAAAACCTGGTTCGACAAGCCTTGTGGAATGACACAGCGCGGGTTCTTTGTGACAAATTCCGACTGGAAAAAGAATAAAGCGCCTGAGCTAGTGAACTAACTCAGGCGCTTATCATCTGGAGAGACAATTACTTACGCAGGCCAAGCTTGGCGATCAGCGCAACGTAACGGTCAGCATCACGGGACTTGAGGTAGTCCAGCAGTTTGCGGCGACGGCTCACCATGCGCAGCAGACCGCGGCGACCGTGATGGTCTTTGGCGTGTGTTTTGAAGTGAGGTGTCAGCTCGTTGATACGGGCTGTCAGCAAAGCCACTTGGACTTCTGGGGAGCCAGTGTCGTTGGCGGCACGTGCATTGGCCTTGACGACCTCTGCCTTGATTGAGGATGCAATCATGGTTTTTCCTTGTTGTTTCGCCGGGTTCAAACATGAACTTTGGCGGGTGATTGACTTGCGCCAGCGGCCGGAAAAGCCAATGGCGTGCGCTCTGCAAATCGCAAAGCAGGCAAATTATAGCCCGAAACAGGGCTCAAACTACGCCCACCAAACAGCCAAGGAACCAGACAGCCCCTTGGTCACAGGCCTCAAACAACCCGTGTCGAGCATCCCGGCCTGCTTCGCTTCAAGCTTGAGATCCAAGGCCTCCACAACGCCATCGTGTTTTCCTGAAACCGCCAGCCCATCACCGCTTGCAGGTGTTTACAAAAGAATTCAGAGGCACAGCGCCAAAGCGACCGGTTTTCGTAAACTTGCCCACCACACCCCCCGTCTGAGCATGAAAAAACAAACAAGCCTTCGCATCCTTTTCAGCAGCACCCTGCTCGCCCTGGGCCTGTGGTCCATCCCGGCGGCCCAAGCCCAAATTTGTACCCGCGAATATGCCCCCGTGTGCGGCCACATCGCAGGTCAAACACCGCAAACCTTCCCCAACCGCTGCGTACTCGACAACGCCCAAGCCCGCTTCATAGCCCAAGGCGAATGCCCAAACACCGCGTTGCCGCATACACAACCCACGCCACAACCTCAGCCCATGCCCGGCAGCGACAGCGACGCGCACGGCTGCAAAGGCTCAGCGGGTTTCGTCTAGAACGCCGAAATGGCCAGCTGCATCCGCCCCTGGATGAGCAGCGCCATCACGCTCGAAGTGGCCGCCCATCGCCAAAAATGCACCGGCCTGACCGAGATGCAATGCCTGATGGTGCGCGAGCTGCAAGACGGCCAGAAAAAGCCACGGTGGACACCGCTGTACGGTGAAATTCAAGACTACCAACACCAAACTGGCAAACGCCAACTCTTACGCGTGCGCAAGAACCGGCAAGAAAGCGTGCCCGCCGATGCGCCCAGCATCACCTACAAACTCATCAAAAAACTGCCCTGATCCAGCCAACTGAGTTGCTTGATCGACTCCAAGGCCGAGATGGTGATCGCCGACTATGCCTCGCACCCGATCGCATCCATCATCGCCCAGGATGTGCACCCCCAGCCCATCTACCAGGCGATGGCGCTGGCTTTGTTGGCTTGAAAGACTGAAAGGGCCCCCCGAAGACCGATAAAATCAGTGGCTTATGACAAACCAACTCGACACCAAATCCCAAGCCTGGTCCGCGCTCTTTTCTGAACCCATGAGCGAGTTGGTCAAGCGCTACACCGCCAGCGTGTTCTTTGACAAGCGCCTGTGGCAAGCCGACATCACCGGCAGCTTGGCCCATGCCGAGATGCTGGCTGCGCAAAACATCATCGGCGCCAGCGACTTGGCCGACATCCAGCGCGGCATGGCGCAAATCACCCAAGAAATTGAATCCGGCGCTTTCGAGTGGAAGCTCGACCTGGAAGACGTGCACCTGAACATCGAAGCGCGCCTGACCCAGCTGGTGGGCGACGCAGGAAAGCGCCTGCACACCGGCCGCAGCCGCAACGACCAAGTCGCCACCGACGTGCGACTGTGGCTGCGCAGCGAGATGGACCTGATCATCGAGTTGCTGGCCGACCTGCAAAAGTCGCTGGTCGATGTGGCCGAGCAAAACGTCGAGGTCATCATGCCCGGCTTCACCCACTTGCAAGTGGCCCAGCCGGTGAGCTATGCGCACCACCTGCTGGCCTATGTGGAAATGTTCAGCCGCGATGCCGAGCGCATGGTCGACGTGCGCCGCCGCACCAACCGCCTGCCCCTGGGCAGCGCCGCCTTGGCCGGCACCACCTACCCGCTGGACCGCGAACGCGTGGCCCGCACCTTGGGCATGGTCGATGAAGCGGGCAACCCACAGGTTTGCCAAAACAGCCTAGACGGCGTGAGCGACCGCGACTTCGCCATCGAATTCACCGCAGCGGCCAGCCTGTGCATGGTGCACATCAGCCGCTTTTCCGAAGAGCTGATTTTGTGGATGAGCCAGAACTTCGGTTTTGTGCGCATTGCCGACCGCTTCACTACCGGCTCGAGCATCATGCCGCAGAAGAAAAACCCCGACGTGCCCGAGCTGGCACGCGGCAAAACCGGTCGTGTGGTTGGCCACCTGATGGGCCTGATCACCCTGATGAAGGGCCAGCCCCTGGCCTACAACAAGGACAACCAAGAAGACAAAGAGCCGCTGTTTGACACCGTCGACACGCTCAAAGACACGCTGCGCATCTTCAGCGAAATGGTGGGTGGCCAGCTCAACCCCGCCACCGGCCAAAAAGAAGGCGGCATCACCGTCAACGCCGCCGCCATGGAAGCGGCCGTGAAAAAGGGCTACGCCACCGCCACCGACTTGGCCGATTACCTCGTCAAAAAGGGACTGCCCTTCCGCGACGCCCATGAGGTGGTGGCCCACGCCGTCAAGACCGCCCAAGGCCTGGGCGTGGATTTATCAGAGCTGCCGCTGGAAACCTTGCAAAAGTTCGACAGCCGCATCGAAGCCGATGTGTTTGGTCCACTCAGCCTGCAAGGCTCGCTGAATGCCCGCAACACCTTGGGCGGTACCGCGCCAGCGCAAGTGCGGGCTCAGATCGGACGCCATCGCGGGCGTTTGGGCTGAACCAAGAATGGATCCCGGGTCAAGCCCGGGATGACGAAAAACATTGGTCATGCCGGACTTGATCCGGCATCCATCTTCTGACTTCTGTCCAGCAACACTGGACAACATGGATCCCGGGTCAAGCCCGGGCTGCCGTGACAAGTCTGCCCTTTATTTCTTTGGCACCGGGTTGGCCAGCAGCAAGTTGGCCGGGTAGGCCCGCATGAACTCGCGGGCTTTGTCGTTGAGCCAGGCGCCATACGCGCCCTCGTTCAAGATCGCGGGCATGCGTTTTTCGTTGCCGTTTTGGCCATAGCGGTTCATCAAGGCGAAGCTGTTGGCGTTCACCGTGAGCAGTGTTAAAAAAATGATGTCTACATCGCCAAGGTAGTTTGCGCAACCGGGCCTTGAAGACACCCTGCGCTTCGAGCAGCGCCACCAAGCCATCACCCTGCGCTTTGGCCACTACCCCCAACCTTTTCTTCCAAATCTTTGCCATCCTTGGCCGCCAGTCCACGCCCGAGGAGCTGGTGTTTTTGAGTGAGCCGGGGTCGGGTTTTTAACGCTGCCGCATGGATATGGGCCGTGGCCATCCATGGCTTTAAGCCAGAATATCCATAGCTCGCCCTTACCAAACCCAAAATGGGTATGAACCAACCCAATTTGGGCACATCGCCACACAAGCAATCCACATATGGCTGCCCAACACATCACCACCCTTGAAGCCCTGCGCCAGCTCTACGGCCCGGCCAGTGAGCGTTCGCTGAAAAAAGAAATGCCGTCGCTGGACACGCATTCAATCCGCTTCGTCGCGCTGTCGCCCTTTGTGGTGCTGGCCAGCAGCAATGCGGATGGGCACATGGACGCCTCGCCTCGTGGGGGTGAGCCGGGTTTCGTCAAGGTGCTGGACGCGCAGACGGTGTTGATTCCCGATTCGCCGGGCAACAACCGGCTGGACACGCTGGAGAACATCGTCATCACCAAGCGCTTGGGTTTGCTCTTCATGGTGCCGGGCTTTGACGAGACTTTGCGCATCAACGGCCAAGCGGTTTTGAGCACCGACCCGGCCGACTTGGCGCTGTGCGTGGACGCTCGGCGCATGCCCAAACTGGTGATCCGCCTGATGGTGGAATCGGTCTATCTGCATTGCGCCAAAGCCTTCATGCGCTCGCAGCTGTGGGATGCATCACGGCACCCTGAGCGCAACAAACTGCCCACCATGGGTGAGATGCTGCGCGATCAGATTCAGGCCTTCAAGGGCGAGACTATTGAGATAGAGTCGCAGGCCGAGATGCTGCGACGCTACCAGCAGTCGCTTTGAGGTCTGCCCCCCGACAAGGTCAATCATGACGTTTACTACTGCCACCCCTTCCGATGACCGCGAGCTGGTGCTCACGCGCCTGATCGATGTGCCGCGCCACAAGCTGTTTCGTTGCTGGACGGAGCCTGAGCTGATCGTGCAATGGTTCACACCGCCGCCCTGGAAAACGGTGCGGGCGCAGTTGGATGTTCGCCCGGGCGGGTCCAGCTGCATCACCATGCAAGGGCCAGACGGCACCGAGGTGCCCAACCGGGGCCTGTATTTGGACGTAGTTCCCGACGAACGTTTGGTGTTCACCGACGCCTACACCTCGGCTTGGCAGCCATCTTCCAAGCCCTTTTTTACTTGCGTGCTGACCTTTGAAGACGAGGACGGAAAAACACGCTACACCGCCCGAGCCAAACATTGGACGGCTGAAGACTGCGCGTCCCACGACAAAATGGGCTTCCACGAGGGCTGGGGCGTTGCCACCGATCAACTGGCGGCTCTGGCGGCCACGCTCTGACAGAGTGGCTTATTTTTTCTGAACCGGGTTGGCCAGCAGCAAGTTGGCCGGATAGGCCCGCATGAACTCGCGGGCTTTGTCGAGCGGGGCGGTCAGCCAAGCGGACCAAGCGCCTTCGTTCAAGATGGCGGGCATGCGTTTTTCGTTGCCGTTTTGGCCGTAGCGGTTCATCAGGGCGTGGCTGTTGGCGTTCACCGTGAGCAGGGTAAAGCTGACGATTTCTTCCTCGCCTTGGGTCCAGCGCTCCCACAGACCGGCCACGCCCATGGGCTGGCCGTCCACGCGGGCGATGCGGGTGGGCACGGCTTTGCGGCTGCGCCAGTCGTCTTCGAAAAACGCTTGCATGGGGATGATGCAGCGCTGGCCCTTGAGCCAAGTTTCGCGCGTGGCCGTTGCCGTGCTCATGGTTTCATAGCGCGTGACGGCCAACTTCGTGGACCGGAGTTTGGCGTCTGACGCCGACTTGACCCAAGTGGGCACCAGACCGAATTGGCCTTGGGCCAATTCCATCACCAGTGGGCTGGCCGGGGCTGGCGTGGGGGTGGCTTCAACTTCATCCTCAGCCTGGGATTCAGGGGCGGACACCTGGGCTTGTTCTGCCGCCACCAGCGCCTTGCGGATGAAAAAACCCGGCTGGCGAGGCCAGACTTCTTTGCCAAGCAAGGCGGTGGGCGGGGCGATGCCAAAGGCCTCGGCGTACAGGTCAGGGCTTTTCAGGCATTCGTATTGGGTGCTCATGCGGTCGATGCTAACCCACGGGCGGCGCGGCCCCGACCCGCCCCTGCGACCTGATACGCTCGGCTCTAGATGATAAGACCTGCTTTTCCATGCTGATCCGATTCAACAAGCCTTATGGCGTGCTCAGCCAGTTCACCCCCGAGGGGCGCTGGACCGGGCTGATCGACCACATCGACCTGCCCGGCGTGTATGTGGCGGGTCGCTTGGACGCGGACAGCGAAGGCTTGTTGCTGCTGACCGACGATGGGAAAGAGCAGGCCCGCATTGCCGACCCGCGTTTCAAGATGGAGAAGACTTATCTGGTGCAGGTGGAAGGCTTGGTGGACGACCAAGCGCTGACCGCCTTGGCCCGGGGCGTGACGCTGAACGACGGCCCCACCCTGCCCGCCCGAGCCCGCGAGGTCACGCCGCCTGCGGACCTGTGGACGCGCAACCCGCCGATTCGCCAGCGGCAGAGCATTCCCACCTCGTGGCTGGAGCTAAGCATTCGTGAGGGCCGCAACCGCCAGGTGCGGCGCATGACCGCGGCGGTGGGTTTGCCCACATTGCGCCTGATCCGCACCGCCATTGGCCCTTACACCCTCGACGCGCTGCCCACGGGCACTTGGCAGCAAGTCTGAGCTTTTCACAGTGTCTTGCGCCATGGCGACGCGCGTGCCCGGCGACTTCCTGCACAATCGTCCATCTTTAAAAACCCGAGGGAACCCCTGATGTCTGACTTGCTGAACAAACTCGAATGGCGCTATGCCTGCAAAAAAATGGACCCGACCAAGTCCGTACCCCAAGACAAAGTGGACCGCATCGTCGAAGCCGCCCGCTTGGCCCCCACGTCCAGCGGTCTACAGCCTTTCGAAGTCATCGTGGTAACCAACACAGCTGTGCGCGAGCAAATCAAGCCCAAAGCCTGGGGCCAGGGCCAGATCACCGACGGTTCGCACCTGTTGGTGTTTGCCGCTTGGGACAACTACACGGCCGAGCGCATCAACATGATGTTTGACCTGACCAACGCACAACGCGGCGGCACCAACGAAGGCTGGGAAAACTACCGCCAGATGTTGCTCAAGAACTACCCTGCACGCACGCCCGAAGTGAACTATGAGCACGCCGCACGCCAGGCTTACATCGGCTTGGGCGCAGCCCTGATCGCCGCCGCTTTCGAAGAAGTGGACGCCACGCCCATGGAAGGTTTTGACCCCAAAGCCGTGGACGAGATTTTGGGCCTGAGCGCCCGCGGCCTGCGCAGCGTGGTCATCGTCCCGCTGGGCTACCGCGCCTCTGAAGGCGATTGGTTGGCAAATCTGAAAAAAGTGCGCC
>JBIKHW010000215.1:0-6020 GCA_044361935.1 Limnohabitans sp.
GTCAGTGAATGTGATGTGCAAATGTCTTAATTTTCTTGTCTCTGTTGGATGATGCAAGTCATGCCAGAAAAACCCTTTCCTTATGGGAATTACCGTGTCCCTCTTTTGAATGTTCACACCGACCCCGAAGTAGCCTGGGCAGGCTTGACCTAGGCCCGAGCCAAAGCGCAAGGCATCAAGGTGAAAAAGGGCTTGTTGCCTTGGTCCGCCTCGGCCCGCGCCATCGCCAACGGCCGCGAAGAAGGCGTCACTAATTGGCTGTTTGACGATTTACCCGAGGCACATCCGGCAATGTTCACGATGTCCATGAAGGCAACAGGGCTCACTGAGACGAAAACCCAAGAAGTTGCAGTCGACGGCTATTTCCCTTGGCTTGCATCGAATGATTCAGACCATCCCTAACAATCACCTGGCGATGCTGGAGCCATGCCTCCCGCGCGGAATGAGCGCCTTTCAGGAGCGTCTGCGATGCGGCTAAAAAGTATTTGATGTTAGAACAACAGGCGTTCAGCCCTGTTGAATTCTCATGGCTTCGAGTTGCGGCAAATCCAGAAGGCGCACGCGGGAGTACGACAGTTCAATGCAACCGAGCGCCTGCAGGTTTTTCAGCTCGTGATTCAGGCTTTGGCGCGAGATGCCCAAGGTGTCAGCCAAGCTGGCTTGTGACATTTGAAGCTCGATGGGGCCGCTGTGGCTTTTTGGAATTTGGCCATACATGGTGGCCATATTGAGCAGAACCTTGACCAGCTGGCCTCCGATAGGCAAAAGGTTGCGGTCGGCCAGCAGGTCTTGCAGGCGCCGCGAGCGCTGGCAAACCACACGCAGCAGCTCTATGGCCAGGCCTGAGTTGTTCTGCATGGCCGTAAACAGGGCCTCGCCCGGCAGCAACACCACTTCGCTGTGGCCCAGCGAGTTGGCGTCGTGGATGGCGGTGGATTGTTCGATCACCGGGATGAGGCCAAATACCTGACCGGCTTGCAACTGCCCAAAAACGTGGCGTTTGCCGCTGCGACCCGTGATGCTCAACGAGAGACGCCCCTGCCTGACGATCAGAAGGTGTGACAGTGCACGGCCGCGTCTGGCAATGGTTTCCTTGTCTTGAAAGCTCATCAGCCGGCTGGCCTGGATCAAGTCCTGCAGGGCGTGATCCGGCAGGTTGGTCAGCCAGGGCACCAGGCGCAATGTGTCTTGGATGGTCAGGGAGTCGTGACTCATGGTTTTCCACTACGAAGTTTGTCGGCTTCTGGACAGACGTCAACGGTGCGCTTGCCAACACTCGGGCCCTCAACAAGCCATTGAATGTCATGTCCAGTATAAATCTTCAAGATGTCCCCAGTCAGGCCACGCTGCAGGCCTTGTGGGGCCAGGCCTGGCCTAAAGGCATGCCCACCGCACCGCAGTACCCTCTGGGGGAACTGCCCTTGACACAGTACCTGCGTCATTGGGCCACAGTACAGCCGAATCAACCCGCTGTGATTTACTACGGCTACGAGCTCAGCTTTGCCGAGCTGGACCGGCTGAGCGATGCGATGGCCCGATTGCTGCAGTCCAAGGGCGTTGGTGCGGGCGATAGGGTGGCGGTGTTTCTGCCCAATTGCCCTCAGTTTCACTTGGCTTTTTACGGCATTCTCAAACTCGGCGCGGTTCATGTACCCGTCGGGCCGATGTCCAAGTCCTACGAGCTGCTGCATGAGTTGCAGGACAGCGGAGCCAAACTGATGATCACTCTGGACGCCTTCATGCCCGTGGTCAGGCAAGTCAGGGCGCAAACCGAACTGGGCGAGGTATTGGTGACCGGCTATGCCGATGTGCGTGCCAATGACCCGGTTTTGCCTCTGCCTGAGTCCATGCGCGCGCCGCGGCAGTACTGCGACGATGCGCTCGAGCTGATGCCTGCACTGACGCAGTGGCTCAACCATGAACCCTGGCTGGCGGCTGATTCGCTTGATGCGCTGGCCGCGCTCAACTACACCGGCGGCACCACGGGGCTGCCCAAGGGCTGCATGCACAGCCAGCGCGACATGTTGTACACCGCCGCAGCCAATTGCGGGGTGGCGATTCAAAATGCACCCGACACCGTGTTCCTGAGTTTTTTTCTGCAGTCATGGATCGCTGGCGAAAACGGAGGCCTGATCTTTCATGTGTTTTGTGGCAAGCCCCTGGTTCTGCTCTCGCGCTGGGACCCGGTGGCCGTGCTGCAAGCGGTGGCACGCTACCGGGTCACATCCATGGTTATGACGGTAGATTCTGCGCTGGAGCTGCTCGACCACCCTCAATTCCAGAGGCATGACCTGAGTTCATTGCGTCAGCCACGGGTGGTGTCTTTCATGAAAAAACTCAGTCTGGGCGACCGCGTGCGTTGGCGCGAGCGCCAGGGCAGCAACCTGGTGGAGTCGGCCTGGGGCATGACGGAGACGCACACATCGGACACCTTCACCACCGGCCTACAGCAAGACGACTTCGACCTCAAGTCCACGCCAGTCTTCATTGGGCTGCCGGTGCCGGGCACCGAGTTCAGAATTTGTGATTTCGATTCCCGGGTGGTTCTGCCGCTTGGCGCGTCGGGCGAACTTTGCATTCGGACCCCGTCCTTGTTCAAGGGGTATTGGCGCCAGCCACAGGCCAGTGCGGCGGTGCTGTCTGGCGACTGGTTTCATACCGGGGATATCGGCATGATTGATGCCGATGGCTTTTTGCACTACTTGGGTCGGCGTAAAGAGATGATCAAGGTCAAGGGCATGAGCGTGTTTCCGATGGAAATCGAAGCGGTGCTGGGTCGGCACGAACTGGTGTTGGCCTCCGGTGTGGTGGCGTTGGCCGATGAGCGGCAGGGCGAGGTGCCAGTGGCCTTTGTCCAGCTCAGGCCCGGGTGTGCTGTGCCCGATGTAGCACAGGTGCTCAGGGACTGGTGCGAGTCCTGCATGGCCTCTTACAAAGTGCCGCTGCTGCGGCTGGTCGAGCGGTTGCCGGTTACTGCCACCGGCAAGGTGGATAAAAAGGTGCTGGTGCAATGGCTGGCAGCCGAGGGCTCTGCTGCGCCGACATGAGGCGCACCAAGTCTGAGCCTTGGCGATCATGGTTTTCCGGGGGGGGTAATTGTTAAATTTTGGACAGACTGCACGCTTTGGCGAGGCGGACACTGAAGTCTTTCTTCACCCATAGACTGCACCATGTCCAGTGTCAAGTTATCAGATTTTTCCATTCCGGCCTCTGCCTGTGTTGATGTTATGGCCCGCAACCGGGTGGACCATGTGGTCACGGTGCCCGACTGGGTGCAATTGGCCTTGCACCAACGGCTGGAAGAGGGCCTGCCAGGGGTCAGGCTGGTGGGCTGCAGCAGTGAAAACCAAGTGGTGACTGTCGGGGCAGGCTTGGCCTTGGGCGGCAAGCGCCCCTTGCTGATGATGCAAAACCAAGGTTTGTACAACTGCATCAACACGCTGCGCGCGGTGAGCCTGGATGCACAAATGCCCTTGGTCTTCATGGTCGGTCAGTTTGGGCGGGAATACGCCAATTTGGGTCAGCCCAGTACGGCGTCCCGGCGGACCATGGTGCGGATCATGGAGCCTTTGCTTAACGCGATCAACGTGCCTTTTTTATGCCTGGACTCGCAGGCTGATTTGGTCCGAATGGACGAGGCTTATGCCTTGGCCCATGCACGGCGCACCGCGGTGGTGTTGCTGGTGTCCGCCCCCATGGCCTGGAGATAAATCTCATGATGAACTTGATTGAAGCCTGTGCCGTGGTCGCCAAGCAGCGCCCCAGCGACTCTTTGTTGGTGGCCACCATGGGCGCCATGTTTGCCTTTGACCGCATTGACATGGAGGCCGCTGGCGGCGACGCCAGCCGAAGACCGCCTGGGCGGATCAGCTCGGTGCCCCTGATGGGTGGCGCTGCAGGTCTGGGGCTGGGTTTGGCACTGGCCATGCCGGAGCGGGCTGTGGTGGTGGTGGATGGTGATGCCAGTCTGCTGCTTGAGCTTGGCGGGCTGGTGACTGTTGCCAACGCGCGACCCGATCATTTTTTGCATGTCGTCATTCGCAACGGCACCCAATTTTCAGGGCTGGGAAATCTGGCCACCTTGCAGCCCAGCTTGTCTTTTGCGGGCTTGGCGAGAGAAGCGGGGTACACGCACACCGAAGTGATCGACAGCGCCGAGACCTGGGCCAGGCGTTTTACAGAGTTGTTAAGCCAGCCTGGCCCGACCTTTGTCGAGCTGATGGTTGAGCAGGTGCCACCGCGCACTGGCTCAGGTTTTGAATTGTCAGAGATGCCTGATTTGCAGTTTTCACGGATGGGCACAGAACTGACGGCGCTGCAACAGTGGCTGGGAACAACGCCATGAGTCCTCCCAGCTATGACTATGTGGTGGTCGGTGCTGGCTCATCGGGTGCTGCCTTGGCCCATCGCTTGGCTGAGCAGCCCGACACCAGCGTGCTGCTGCTCGAGGCAGGCGGTGCTCACCACAACGATTTTTGGGTGCGCACGCCATTGGGCATTGGTCGGCTGCTCCAAAACCCCAAGTATGTGTGGCCGTTCTTTACCGAGCCGCAAGAGCAGGTCAACAACCAGAAGGTGTACTGGCCCCGCGGCAAGATGCCTGGGGGTTCGAGCTCGATCAACGGCATGATTTATGTGCGCGGCGATCCACACGAGTATGACCATTGGCGTGACCTGGGGTGTACCGGCTGGGGCTATCAGGATTTGTTGCCGTATTTCAAAAAACTCGAATCCGCGTCCATGGGAGACACCGCTTACCGTGGCCGGGAGGGACCGATCCAGATCACTTCTTTGGCAAAGGACCCGCAGCCGCTGGGAGATGCGTTTCATGAGGGGTGTTTGCAAGCGGGCATTGCCGCCAATCCCGACTACAACGGTGCCCGCTACGAGGGCGTAGGTTATTTGCAGTTGTCCACCCACCAGGGCCAGCGCAGCAGCACGGCGCGGGCTTATCTGGACAAGTTAACCCCGCCTCGTCTGACCTTGCAAGTGCAGGCTCAAGCCACATCGGTGGTCTGGGAGGGAACACGGGCAGTGGGGATTCGCTACCTGCACAATGGCCAATCGCTGCAAGTGAGGGCCCGACGCGAAGTCATTCTCAGTGCCGGACCCATTGTGAGTCCGCAGTTGCTGGAGCTGTCCGGCGTTGGTCAGGCCAATCGCTTGCGTGAGCTGGGTGTGGAGGTCAAAGCCGATGTGCCCGGTGTGGGTGAGAACCTGTGTGACCACTTGCAGGGGCGCATCACTTTTGAATGCACTCAGCGCATCAGCCTGAACGAAATTGTGGGCAATCCGATCCGCCAGGCCTGGATGGGCGCTCATTATTTGCTAACACGGCGGGGCATGATGGCCACGCCGTCGGCGACGGTGCATGCGCTGGTTCCGGCGCACCCCACCGAACAACGCGCGACGGTGAAGATCCAAATGACGCACCTGAGTGCCAACAGCCGCTACACACGCGGCCCCGGTGCCGGACTTGACCGCTTCCCGGGTTTTTCGATCGGGTTTTTCCAACTGCGCCCACGATCGCGTGGCCATGTGCATGCGCATTCCCCTGATGCCTTGCAGGCACCGTTGATGGACCCGCACTATTTGCATCACCCCGAAGATCAAGAAGACATGGTGCGAGCTTTTCGCTTGGCCCGCCAAGTATCGAGCCAACCCGCGATGCAGGGCTTGATCCGGCGCGAAACCCGCCCCGGACTGGATGTACAAAACGATGCGGCGGTGTTGGACTACATCCGTCAGTGTGGTCAAACCTCTTGGCATCCCATCGGCACTTGCAAGATGGGTACCGATGACATGGCCGTGGTCGATCCGCAGTTGCGGGTCAAGGGGGTGCAGGCTTTGCGGGTGATTGATTCGTCGATCATGCCGACGATGCCCTCGTCCAATACAAACGCCGCCTCGATTGCCATCGGTGAAAAAGGTGCCGATTGCATTCTTCAATATCCCTTTAAGGTCAACGCATGAAGTACTCATGGCAGTCACCCGCCAACCCTGCCGAAGGCTATCTGGGC
>JBIKHW010000216.1:0-6017 GCA_044361935.1 Limnohabitans sp.
ACCGGCTTGTTGGCGATAACCCCAACATCTTTTTTCTCTCAAGTCATTTATTATTCATTCATGCCGCAAAAGTGGCTTGTCATTCCTTCTGATTAAAGATAACCCTCCATGGCCTCGGTCCAGCTTCGTCAAGTTCAAAAATCCTACGACGGGAAAAACAAGGTCATCCACGGCATTGACCTGGAGATCCAACACGGGGAGTTCGTGGTCTTTGTCGGGCCCTCCGGTTGCGGAAAATCCACCTTGCTGCGCATGATCGCTGGGCTCGAAAGCATCACCGATGGCGATGTGATCATCGACGGCAAGCGGGTCAACGATGAGCCGCCGCGCAACCGTGACATTGCCATGGTTTTCCAAGACTATGCGCTGTACCCCCACAAGAGCCTGTACGACAACATGGCCTTTGGCCTGCGCCTGCGCAAGACACCCGAAGATGAGATCAAGCGCCGCGTGATGGACGCCGCGCGCTTGCTGCGCATCGACCACATGTTGGACCGCAAACCAGCCGCCTTGTCAGGTGGTCAGCGCCAGCGCGTGGCCATTGGCCGGGCCATCGTGCGTCAGCCCAAAGTGTTTTTGTTTGACGAACCGCTGTCCAACCTGGACGCGCAGTTGCGCAACGAGATGCGCAGCGAAATCAAAAAGCTGCACCAGCGCTTGGGTGCGACCATCATTTACGTGACGCACGACCAGGTTGAGGCCATGACCTTGGCCGACCGCATCGCTGTGCTCAGTGCTGGTCACAAGATGCAGTACGCCAGTCCCGATGAGATCTACAACCGTCCGGCCGCTCAGTTTGTGGCCGGCTTTACCGGCAGCCCGCCCATGAACCTGGTGAGCTGCCAACTGCAGACGGGTGGGGCAGACCTGGGCGGTGGTGAGTTGATTGCTTTGCCGGCCGACTTGCGCGAGCGCGCTGCGGCGGTGCCCGGTTTGGTTTTTGGCATTCGCCCAGAAAACCTGTCCCTGTCCCCGCGCCATGTGCCTGGCGAGGTGGCGGTGCAGGCCCGAGTGGTCATCAGCGAGCCTTTGGGGGCAGAGACCTTGGTGACCTTCCAGGTGGGGAACGTGGAGCTGATAGCGCGTTGTGCGGCCAGCTTCAGAGCCGCAGCGGGGACGCCTCAAACCCTTTACCTCGATCCCTTGGCTATGCACCTGTTCAGGCAAGATAGTGGCCAAGCGATTTGAACCATTTTTTGTCAGTCCCATTCATTTCAACCCCTAGGAGACATCCATGAAGAAGCGTTATGCATTGAAACTGGCCGTGGTGGCCCTGGCCAGCACGATGGCAGCAGGGGCTGTGTGGGCGCAGCAAACCACATTGCGTGTGTTTGTCGGCCCCAACCAGCGCCCCGACCTGCAAGCCAAGCTGTTTGAGCAGTACAACAAAGCCAACCCCGGTGTGAAGGTCGAGATCGAAACCGGTGGCGCCACCTCCGAGCTGCAGCGCCAGTACCTGTCCACTGTACTCAACGCCAAGGACTCGGCCATCGATCTGTTTTTGATTGATATCGTCAACCCTGCGCAGTACGCGGCCAAGGGCTGGATTGAACCCTTGGATAAATACGTCGGTGGCCCGGCCACTTTGCGCAACGACTATTTGCCGGTTTACCAGAATGCGAACGTGATCGGCGGCAAGGTTTACGCCATGCCCAGCCAGGGCGACTCGATGTTCATGTATTACCGCAAGGATTTGCTGACCAAGCATGGCATTGCTGAGCCCAAAACCTGGGATGAGTTGGCCGCTGCAGCTAAAAAAGTGACAGCCGCTGAAGGCAACCCCAACTTGCAAGGTCTGTCCTTTCAGGGGGCTCCCATTGAAGGTGCCGTCTGCACCTTTTTGCTGCCTTACTGGGGCCAGGGCAAACAGTTCAACGATGCTGCAGGCAAGCTCACCCTGGACAAAACCGCAGCGGTCAACGGCCTGAAAATGTGGCTCAAGATGATGGACGACGGCGTGTCCAAAAAGAACATTGCCGAAGTCACCACGCCTGTGACGGTCAATGAATTCAAGGCCGGCAATGTGGTTTTTGCGATCAACTGGGGTTTTGCGTTTGACCGCTTCAAGGACGACGCAGACTCCAAGGTCAAAGGCAATGTGGGTGTCATGCCACTGCCGGCCATGGCAGGTGGCAAATCGGCCACCTGCATGGGCGGCTGGCAGTGGGCCATGAACGCGTACGGCAAAAACAAGGACGCTGCGGGTAACCTGATCAAGTTCCTGTCTTCCAAGGAGGCCAGCGCTTTCATCGCCCGTGAAGGCTCGATCTTGCCCGTGTTCCAAAGCGTTTACAGCGATGCCGCCGTGAACCGGGCCGTGCCTTGGTTCAAAGATGCTTTACCCGTGGTGCTGGGTGCCCAAAGCCGCCCCATGGTGGAAGACTACGGCCAGGTGTCGGACATCATTCGCACCACCACCAGCGCGATTTTGGCCCGCACCAAAACGCCTGAAGCCGGAGTGGATGAGATCGCCGCTCGCGTGGGTCGCCTGATGCGTTGATGGCGCTTTATGCTGCCTGAGTCCGGGCCCTTCGGGGCCCGGGTTTTTTTGAAGAGACCTGTGAACATGAGCTTTTTGTCCAAACTTCGCGATCCCACAGAAAAAACGTTGGCCGTGTTGCTGCTGGCGCCTGCATTTTTGTTGTTACTGATGATCGTGGTCTACCCCATCGGCAAGTTGATCTACAACAGCTTGTTTGATGTAGACAAAACCGGCGTGTTCTTGGGTCTGCGCAATTATGTCGATGTGATCCAGGACCCCTTGTTCTGGAACGCTACCAAGAACACCTTGTTGATCACCGTGATCACCGTGCCTGGCGCGTTGATTGTTGGTTTGGCGCTTGCCATGTTGGCCAATTTGCCCTTCAAGCACAAATGGCCCGTGCGTTTGTCGCTGCTCTTGCCTTGGGCTTTGCCGCTGTCTTTTGCTGGTTTGATTTTTGCCTGGTTCTTCAACACCGACTACGGTGTGGTCAACGATGTGCTGTTTCGCCTTGGTCTGCAAACCGAGTCCACCAGCTGGTTGCTCAAGCCCAACTGGGCATTCGCCGCCATCTGCCTGACCATCATCTGGAAGACCTCGTCTTTCATGGCCTTGATCTTGTTGGCGGGTTTACAAATGATTCCCCGCACCTTATATGAAGCAGCCGAGGTCGATGGGGCCAGCCGCTGGCAGCAGTTTTGGCAAATCACCATCCCCATGCTGATGCCCAGCATCGTCGTGGCGCTGATCTTTCGAACCATCACGGCGCTGCAGACCTTTGATATCCCCTACACCATGACCCGCGGTGGCCCGGGTGAGGCCACTGAAACCCTGGCCATGCTGATTCACAAATACACCATCGAATACTCCAGCATCGGCTTTGGTTCGACGCTGGCGGTGTTCATGTTTGTCATCTCCTTGTTTGTCACCGGCTTTTACCTGCGTCACATCGGAAAGAACGCGTCATGAAAGAACAGTTTTTTTGGTCATCCCCCGCCTTGCGTTGGGCGGCAGGATTGATCGTGGTCTTCAACGGCTTTTTCCCGGCGGTCTGGATTTTGCTCACCTCGCTCAAGACAGAGACAGAGCTTGTGCAAAAGCCCATCACCTGGTGGCCTGAAAACCCCATGCTTGGCAATTATGTGCGGGCATTCGCTGATCAGCCCTTGCTCGTGTACATCAAAAACAGCGTGATCGTGGCCACGGGAGCGACGGTGTTGTCCCTGCTGGTGGCTGCTTTTGCCGCCTATGCCATTGCCCGCCTTAACCTCAAGCGGCGTGAGTTGATCTTGACCTGCATCGTGGCCTCCAGCATGTTCCCCCTGGTGACTTTGCTGGTGCCAATTTTTGAGACCATGCGTGCTTTGGGTTGGCTCAACACCTACATGGCGCTGATCTTGCCTTACGTGGTGCTCAACTTGCCGGTGTGCACCTTGATGCTTGTGAGCTTTTTCCAGAGCATTCCGCGTGACTTGGAAAATGCGGCGATGATCGATGGCTGCACACGCATGGGAGCTTTGTGGCATGTGGTGGTGCCCTTGGCGGCCCCTGGGGTTTTCACGGCCGGTATTTTGGCCTTCGTGAACGCATGGGACGAGTTTTTGCTGGCCTTGTCGCTCAACTCCAATCCGGACGTACGCACTTTGCCGGTAGGCATCACGCTTTACCAAGGTGAGTTCACCTTCCCCTGGCCGATTATTTCTGCAGCGTTGATTGTGGCCATTGTGCCGGTGGCCTTTTTGATCGCGATTTTTCAGGAGCGGGTCGTTGGCGGGTTGACCCAGGGCGGCCTCAAGGGCTGAGTCAGCCCGGGGCCGCTTGGGCCCTGTTCAGGCCTGGGCCGCCGACACAGCGGCCCGCAAACCCAGCAGGTAGCTGTCCACACCAAATCCGGCTATTTGGCCTTTGGCGATGTCGGCGATCACCGAGTGGTGACGGAAGGCCTCGCGGGCGTGGATGTTGGACATGTGCACCTCGATGATGGGGCACTTGAGGATGGCCAAGGCGTCGCGGATGCCGTAGCTGTAATGGGTCCAAGCCCCAGCGTTGATGACGACGGCGTGCACGCTATCACCGTGGGCGCGGTGAATGCGCTCGGCCATCTCGCCTTCGAAGTTGGTCTGGAAACACTCGACTTGAGCGCCCAGGGTCTGGCCCAGGGCGGTGAGTTGGGTGTTGATCTCGTCCAGCGTGGTCGTGCCGTACTGGGCCGGGTCGCGTTTGCCGAACATGTTCAGGTTGATGCCGTGCAGGACAAGGATGTTCATGGTGGGACTCTATCGCTCAAGGAATCATGGAGATTGGGGGCTTGGACTGCGATTGTCGATGATTTGCGGCAATATCCAAGGCGTCACCCGAAAGCGATCCATGACCACTTTGAAAATTGATTTTGTTTCTGACATTGCCTGTCCCTGGTGCGCCGTGGGCCTGGGTGCCCTCGAACAGGCTTTGCACCGTCTTGAAGGTGAAGTCCAAGCCGATCTGCACTTTCAGCCCTTTGAGTTGAACCCGCACATGCCACCCGGTGGGCAGGATTTGGGCGAGCACTTGACGCAAAAGTACGGATCTACAGCCGAGCAGCAGGCGCAAATTCGCCAGACAATCGCCGCTCGCGGGGCGGAGGTGGGTTTTGAGTTTCACCCCGGCGGGCGGGGTCGTGTTTACAACACTTTCAACGCTCACCGCTTGCTGCACTGGGCCGAAGGCCAGGGCAAAGGGGCTCAACATGCCCTGAAAAAAGCGTTTTTGCAGGCCTATCAAGGCCGCGCCGAGTGCGTGGAAGACGCCGAGGTTTTGCTCGCGGGTGTGGCTGCGGCTGGACTGGATGTGGCAGCCGCTCGTGCAGTGCTGCAAGGCGACGCACACACCGCCGAAGTGCGCGAGCGTCAGCAGTTTTATGCGCAAGCAGGCATCCGCTCGGTGCCTGCGGTCATCATCAACGACAGGCACCTGATTTCGGGCGGGCAGCCGGTCGAGGTGTTTGAGCAGGCGCTGCGCCGCATCGCCTCGGGCGACGTGAATTGAGACCTGGGGCATGAAACCTGACATTCGTGATCCTTCTTTGGTGCAGCGGCGCTCGGCCTTGGCCCTATTGGGCGCTGGCCTGATCGCGCCTTTGCTCGCCAGTGCGCCCGGCCGGGTTTTTGCGCAGACCGCACAAAGCGCCCCGCGGGCGCAGCTGCTGGCCGCTTGGCGCCAAGGCGGTGTGCTGTTGATCCGTCATGCCGCGACCGAGTCGGGGCTGGGTGATCCTCCCGGTTTTGTGATCGGGCAGTGCCGCACCCAGCGCAACCTGAGTGATGAGGGCCGCCAAGCCTCACGGGCCTTCGGGGCGTGGCTGCAATCGCAAAACTTCAAGCCTGATGCGGTGCGCAGCAGCCAATGGTGCCGCTGCCAAGACACGGCGCGTTTGGCGTTTGGGGCTTACGAAGATTGGCCCGCACTCAACAGCACTTTTGCGGGGCAGGGCGACCCGGTAGCGCAGCAGCAGGCTTTGCGCGAGCGCCTGTCGGCTTTGCCCGCTGGCCGCACCGAG
>JBIKHW010000217.1:0-5961 GCA_044361935.1 Limnohabitans sp.
CCCGCATCGCGGCCTTGCTCTCGGGCAACGTGGACATCGTGACCGACTTGCCCACACAAGACGTGGCCCGCCTGCGCTCCACACCCGCCTTGTCCGTGCTCGATGGCCCGGAAGTGCGCACCATTTTCATTGGCGTTGACCAAGGCTCCAACGAATTGAAATACGGCTCCAAAGGCCCCAACCCTTTCAAGGACGTGCGCGTGCGCAAAGCCTTGAACATGTCGATTGACCGGGTGGCCATCCAGCGCAGCATCATGCGCGGCCTGTCGGTGCCCGCGGCCATCATGGTCGCGCCTGGTGTGAATGGCCACACTGCCGAGTTGGACAAGGTTGCAGCGCCCGATCTGGACGGTGCCAAGAAACTGCTGGCCGATGCCGGTTACGCCAATGGCTTTGACTTCACCCTTGACTGTCCCAACAACCGCTACGTGAACGACGAAGAGGTGTGCCAGGCCGTGGTCAACATGTGGGCCAAAGTTGGCATCCGTGCCAAGCTCAATGCCACCAACTTCAGCAGCTTCATTGTCAAAGTCCAAAACTTTGATTCCAGCGCCTACTTGCTGGGCTGGGGCGTGGCCACTTACGATGCGCAGTACTCCCTGCAGTCCCTGGTGATGACCCGCACCACCGGCTCGGATGGCAACTTCAACTTCCTGAAGATCAGCAACGCCAAAGTGGACGCCTTGACCGAAGCCATGAAAACCGAAATGGACAAGACCAAGCGCGACAACATGCTCAAGGAAGCCTTGACCATCACCCGCGACGAAGCCCTGTACGTGCCACTGCACCACCAGATGCGCCCATGGGCCATGAAGAAGAACGTGAGCATCGCGCACAACTCCAACGATGCGCCCAAGATGTTCTACGCCACCATCGGCAAGTGATCTTGTGTTGACCCACCCTGCCCCGCCCGCGCGGGGCGGGGTTTCAAGCGCGAACGTGGCCATGCGCCCCACGAGGCTTGCTGCCACGCACAGCCACCATGCCTTCGCCTTATTCACCCCTCGCTGACACGCCCCGCTCCCGCACGCCTTGGCTGGGCTTTGCCGTCGTTGGCTGTGGTGCCGCCATCGCGCCGCTCGACTTTGCGGTCAACATGGCTTTTCCCTCCATGACCCAAGCCTTTGCCTTGGCCACAGCCGACATTCGCTGGGTGGCGGTTTGCTATGTCGTCACATATGGCAGCCTGATGCTGTTTTGCGGAGTGCTGGGGGACCGCCTGGGTCATTTGCGCGTGTTCCGCTGGGGCTTGGCGCTGTCGGCGTTGGGCTTGGCGGCCTGTGCGGCGGCACCGGCGTATGGTTTGTTGCTGGCCGGGCGGGTTTTGCAAGGCGTCGGTGTGGCGCTGACCTTGTCCTGCGCGCCAGCCTTGGCTATGGGCTTGCTGGCCGACGGGCAGCGTACGCAGGCGCTGTCAGTGTATGGCGCGATGTTTGCGGGGGCCGGTTTGCTGGCCCCTTTGCTGGGTGGCCTGAGCATGCTGCACTGGGGCTGGGCCGGGGTGTACGGTTTTCGGGTGCCGATTGTGTTGCTGGCCTGGCTGTGCACGCCTTGGCTGGCCCGTCGCCTGCGTGCTCAGACCTTGACCGCCTTCGTTGATGCCAGCCAAGCAAGCAGCGTGCGCGGTGTTTGGGCCCTCATGCGGCGCGATGCCGATTTCGCCTGGATCAACCTGGTCAATGTGGCCGTCCAGTTTTGCAGCTTCACCATTGCCCTGAGCTTGCCCTATGCCTTGCCTGCTGCGGGCTGGGGCGGCACGGCCACGGGGGCCATGTTGGCCCTTTGGCTTTTGGGTGTGCTGGTGGGGTCGGGCGCAGCGCCTGCGCTGCTGCGCCGCATGAGCCTGCGGGCTGCGGACCATTGGGCGCAAGGGGTTATGGCCTTGGGGCTGGCCTGGATCGGCGCGGTGTCGATGGCGCAAGCCTGGCCCTTCATGGCCCTGGCTTTGGTGGTTCAGGGCGTGGGCTTGGGGGTGTTTCAGGTGGTCTACGCCGACCAGGTGGTGGCCCGCTTGCCGGACTCTGCGCGGGGCCTCTCGGGCAGTCTGACCCTGGTGACCCGCACCGTGGGCATCGTGGCCGCTGCCATGTTTTGGCTGTGGTTGATGCAATGGCTGCAAACCCAAGCCGTGGCGCAAGCGTCTTCACCCCCTCAGGCCATTTGGGCGGGCACCATGGGCCTCACGCTTTGGGCATCCGGTGTGGCGCTGGTTTTGGTTTTGCTGAGTGTGTGGCGACACCTTTGGCGCGTGCGCTGAACTGAGGCCGCAAGTTCAGAACTTATGGATCCCGCCCGATGAAGTTTGAATAGACCGTGTTGGTGTCGAGCATGCGGATATTGTTGTCTTCGTAGGAGCCCACCCCTGTGGGCGATGGCTTGCAGGGCGTGTTAGTCGGCCATCGCCCGCAGGGGTGGACTCCTACTCAAGAAAGCCATCCCTTGAATGTTGCTCAAGACTACAAGGGGCCGGATCAATAGCGCCTGGCCGTTTGCACACCCAGCGCCATGGCGCAGCCAATCAGGGCCGGTTGTTCGGCGCGGATCACATAAGTTGGGATGCGTTGCATGTAGCTTGCAAAGCGGCCTTTGGCCTCGAACGCTGCCCTGAACCCCGAGCGCGCCAAGTAGTCACCCAAGCGGCCAATCACGCCGCCCCCGATGTAGACGCCGCCACGCGCCCCCAGCGTCAGTGCCAGGTTGGCGGCGGTATGGCCCAGCAATCGGCACATGCGCTCGAGAGCTTCCTCGCAGGCCACATCTGTTGCGGCCAGGCCGCGTTCGCTCACCTGCGCAGCCACCAAGGCTTCGGGCTCGGTGCCGTTCAGTTGGCAAATGGCGCGGTACAAATTCTCCAGACCCATGCCCGAGATGACCCGTTCGGCCGAGACGTGGGGGTAGGTTTGCCACAGCAAGCGCAGGATGTCGGCCTCGCGTTCGCAGCTTGGGGCCAGGCTCACATGCCCCCCTTCTCCTGCAATCGGCACCCACTCGCCCCGGCGAGAGCGCACCAATGACGACACGCCAAGACCTGTGCCCGGTCCAATCAGGCCTTTGGGCGCACCGTGCACCGGCTCGCCTGAACCGATTTGTTCCAGGTCTCGGCCATTCAGAGCGGGTGCCGCCATGGCCATGGCTTCCCAGTCGTTGAGCATGAGCAAGTTGTCCAGGCCCAGCGCCATGCGCGTGGCTTCGATGGAAAACTGCCAATGGTTGTTGGTCATCTTCAGCACATCGCCATCAATCGGGTTGGCGATCGCAATGCAGGCTTGCGCCACCAATGGCTGCCCCACTTGCTGCAGATAGGCTTGTGCGGCGGCGGCCAGGTCGGGGTATTCGGTGGTGGGCAGCGTCACTTCGTGTGTGATGGGCTGCTGGTCGCCCTGCACCAAGGCAAAGCGGGCGTTGGTGCCGCCAATGTCACCCAGCAGACGTGTTGTTTCAGAGGTGGGTTGGGTATCCAGGGGATTCATGACGTTCATTTGAGTAGGCTTTGAGCATAACCGCGCAAGCCAGGCTTCAGGCCTGAATGGGTGGTCAGTGTGTTCAGGTTTTCAGGTGTGATGCTGGGGTGCCAGGGCGTGGATCATTGGCAGTTCGATGCGTACACCCAGGCCCTGCGGTTGAGCGTCGAACAGTATGACCCGCCCTGCGTGGCGTTCTACGATTTCCTTCACGATGGCCAGCCCCAGCCCGCAGCCCTCGCCCGTATCCGTGGCTCGCACAAAGCGCTCGAAGACGCGATCGTGGTCTTCTGGCGCGATGCCAGGCCCGTTGTCGACCACTTCAAGTTCGGCGGTTGAGGGGGAAAGGGGCGATGGCCTGACGCACACTGTCACCTGGCTGCCCGTGCCCGCATAGTGAAGTGCGTTGTCAATCAGGTTGCTCAGGGCTTCGCGCATCAGCAACTCGTTGGCCTCTATCCAAGTAGGGCTGTCGACAGGCGGTGTGCTGTCATCGTCTGCGTCTTGATCCATGCCCAGGTCGATGTTCAAGCGCAGGGCCCGGGGCACCCACTCGGCAGTGACCGACTGCGCCATGCGCTGCAAGTCAAACCGTTGGCGGTCTTGCGCCATGACCGATTCGGGCTCGGCCCTCGCCAAGGTGAGCAGCTGGTTGACCAAGTGTGCGCTTCGTGTGGCGCTGTCGTGCACGCGCTGCAGTCGTGCGCGAAGTTCAGGGTCGGTGGCCGATTGCAGGGCGATTTCTGTTTGACTTTTTAGACCCGCCAAGGGGGTGCGAAGTTGGTGCGCGGCATCGCCGATGAAGCGTTTTTGTGTGGCCACGGTGTTTTGCACGGCCGCCAACAAGGTGTTGATGGCCGTGGCCAACGACCACAACTCTCGCGGTGCCGAGGCCAGTTGCAAAGGGGCCAGGTCCGTGGGGGCGCGGCCTTCGACTTGTTGGCGAAGTCGCACCAGCGGTGACAAGCCAGCGCGAATGCCCAGCCACACGATCAGCGTCATCAGCAGCACCAGACTGGACATGGGCAGCAGCATGTCGACCAGAATGCGCCGGGCCAATTCTTCTCGGTTGGCGCTGCTGCGAGCCACTTGTACCAGCATGGTTTGCGGGGTGGCTTGGCCATCGCCAAAGCTCAGGTAAAGCGCGACCACACGCAGAGCTTGCCCTTCGGGCAAAGTTTGCAAGTGGGTCTTGTTGGGGGGCATGCTGCCATCGTAAAAGTAGGGCGTATCAAGCAGGTGCGTGGTGGGCGCTTGCTGTGGAGCCGTGGCACGTGGCGGGCTTTGCACAGGCGGCGGTGGAAGTGCTTGGTTGCCCAAAATGAACTGACCCGGTGGTGAGCTGACCATGTACAGCAGCCGATCCTGGGGATCGGCCTCCAGGATGTCTTGCGCTGCTTTGGGGAAGTCGATCAACAAACCATTACCTATGGGCTTGAGTTGCCTGGCCAGTGAACGACTGGCTTGCAGCAAGCTCGCGTCAATGGCCTGGTTGGCGTAACTCGCCGCAAATCTGTAAGTGACCACGCCGCCAGCCATCCACAAAACCAACTGCGGCAGCAGCAGCCACATGAGAAGTTGGCGTGCAAGCGACACCCCGGCTTGGCCTGTGGGCGCGCGTGTGATGGTCATGGCAACGAGGGCAAAAAAGACGGTTTCAGGCTTCTGCCTCAAGCAAATAGCCCAGCCCACGCACGGTTCGGATGACCAGACGTGCGCCTTCCAGTTTGCGGCGCAACCGATGGATGTAGACCTCGATCGAGTTGCCGCCACCAGTTTCGCCACCTTCGTCAGACCATGCTTGGTGAATTTGCTCTTTGGTGACCACTTTGTCTCGTTGTTGAACCAGCAGTTCCAAAAGGGTCCATTCGCGGCCGCTGAGCTCCAGAGGCTCGCCCGCCAACAGGGCACGCCGTGTCGACTTGTCCAGCGTCAAGCCGCCTGCCAATGTGGGGGTATTGGCCGGTTGGCTGCGCCGCAGCAGGGCATGCAGCCTGGCCAGCAACTCTGGAAAGTCAAAGGGCTTGGTCACGTAATCGTCGGCACCGGCTTGCAAGCCCGCAACCCGGTCGTCCAGCGCATCGCGGGCCGTGAGCAACAGCACCGGCAATGCAGTTTGGGTTTGGCGCAGCTGTTGCAGAACGGCCAGTCCATCGCGCATGGGCAAGCCGATGTCCAGGATGGCGATGTCGAAATGCTGCTTTTGCAGCAAATAGTCAGCCACGGCTCCGTTCGGGGCATGTTCCACGTCAAAACCAGCGCTGCCCAACTGGGTTTGCAGGGCATCGGCCAGCATGGCATCGTCTTCGGCAAGCAGCAATTTCATACACGAAGCTTAATGGATTGTTGATACAACCGGCGATAACGACCAATATTCGACCTCAGGGTTTAACCTTATGTTAATAAATTAACAAAATATTAATATCAAGCCGTCGAGGTCTTTGCAGGCCGATCCGCCACCTCGCACATCAACACAGGGCCATTTATGGCCACAAAAGAG
>JBIKHW010000017.1:0-19582 GCA_044361935.1 Limnohabitans sp.
CCGACCTTGATCACGGCCACGCCGCCAGCCAACTTGGCCACGCGCTCTTGCAGCTTTTCGCGGTCGTAGTCAGAAGTGGCTTCTTCGATCTGCACGCGCACTTGCTTGACGCGGGCTTCGATGTCGATCGCAGCGCCAGCGCCGTCGATGATGATGGTGTTTTCTTTGCCCACTTCGATGCGCTTGGCTTGGCCGAGGTCGGCCAAAGTCACTTTTTCGAGCGTCAGGCCGACTTCTTCAGCGATCACTTTGCCGCCGGTCAAGATGGCGATGTCTTCCAACATGGCTTTGCGACGGTCACCAAAGCCAGGGGCCTTGACTGCGACGACCTTCAAAATGCCACGGATGGTGTTGACCACCAAAGTTGCCAAGGCTTCGCCTTCGACTTCTTCGGCAATGATCAACAAAGGACGGCCAGCTTTGGCAACGGCTTCCAGTGTGGGCAGCAGATCGCGGATGTTGCTGATCTTCTTGTCGAACAACAACACGAAGGGGTTGTCCAGCAAAGCGGCTTGCTTTTCGGGGTTGTTGATGAAGTAAGGCGACAGGTAGCCGCGGTCAAACTGCATGCCTTCGACGATGTCGAGTTCGTTGTCCAAAGACTTGCCGTCTTCCACGGTGATCACGCCTTCTTTGCCCACTTTGTCCATGGCCTTGGCGATGATGTCGCCGATGCTGTGGTCGCTGTTGGCAGAGATCGAGCCGACTTGGGCGATTTCTTTGGTGGTGGTAGTGGCCTTGGTGGCCTTCTTCAGCTCTTCGATCAGGGCAGTCACTGCCTTGTCGATGCCGCGCTTCAGGTCCATCGGGTTCATGCCAGCGGCCACGTACTTCATGCCTTCGCGCACGATGGCTTGAGCCAACACGGTCGCAGTGGTGGTGCCGTCGCCAGCGTTGTCAGAAGTCTTGGAAGCGACTTCCTTGACCATCTGCGCGCCCATGTTTTGCAGTTTGTCTTTGAGTTCGATTTCCTTGGCCACGGACACACCGTCTTTGGTCACAGTGGGGGCGCCGAACGAGCGCTCCAGAACCACGTTGCGACCCTTTGGGCCCAGAGTCACTTTGACCGCGTTGGCCAAAATGTTCACGCCTTCAACCATGCGTGCGCGGGCTTCGCCGCCGAAAATTACGTCTTTTGCTGCCATTTTTAAGCTCCTAATCTTGAATGTCATTCCCGCGAAGGCGGGAATCTACGGGTTGGCGGGTCTGCACTTGCGCAGGGAGGACCCACCAGGGGTCAATTACTCGACCACTGCGAACAGGTCTTCTTCTTTCATGACCAACAGCTCGTCGCCGCCGACCTTCACGGTCTGGCCGCTGTACTTGCCGAACAACACGCGGTCGCCGACTTTGACGCTCAGGGCTTTGGTCTCGCCTTTGTCGTTGGTCTTGCCTGGGCCGACGGCCAAGACTTCACCTTGATCGGGCTTTTCTGCAGCCGAGTCGGGAATCACGATGCCCGAGGCTGTTTTGGTTTCGCTTTCGATACGCTTGACGATCACGCGATCGCCCAAAGGACGCAGTTTCATGGAATCTCCTGGATTTGAAACAAGGGTTGAAAAACAAAAGCACCAAAGAGGTGCAACTGAAATCTGAGGAGAGGGGTGTTGTTAGCACTCCACTCCATCGAGTGCTAATGATAAGGGTATTTGCGGCCGTTTCAAGACCTGGCCGCTGAAAGGACCTCAATGGTGTGCGGCTGTCTCCTCTTGGGCATGCCGGTTACACAGCATATAACCGTAGACGAGGTCGGTGCTGATGTCGCCTTCAAAGAGGCTCAATTGAGGGCTGGAGGTCAGTGGGCTGCCTGCGGGCAGGTGGCCACAGTTGTAGACCACCAGGTGGGTGTTGTGCAGGCGGGCCGAGTCCAGGTGCAGTGGAGCGGTGTGCAGCCAGGAGATTCGGGCGTCGATAAAGAGGGCGTTGACTTCCGTATCCAGTTCCATCAGGTCCAGGGGGTGTGTCATCACGGTGATCTGGGGCCACTGCACCAAGGTGGTCAAGGCCTGGGCTGGGTGTGCACTGTCGTGCAGGATGCAGATGCGTCCCTCTTGTGTGGCAGGCAGAGGGCTGTACGGGCTCAGGCCTTGTTGGGCGCAGTAGTCCTGCAGGGATGTGGACAGGATGCGGCGGTGCCCGCCGTGGGTGACGAAGGCCTTGAACACTCCGTGCTGAACCATGCGCTGCACGGTGCCCACAGACAGGCCCAGCTTTTTGGCGGCCTGGCTGGTACTGACATAGATTTGTGTGTTTTGCGGTATTTTCATAGTGCAGTGGCCTTGGGGTGAGCGTTTCGGGTGAAAGAGAGTTTTGTGCCATTTCGATGCTAGGCGCCCATAAAGCCATTGGGGCTCTGGGGGAACCGGTAAAGAGGCGACCGTAAACCGGTAGTGAAGTCCTGAAGCGGCGGCAAGTTCGGCTTGCATCTTCAAGCTTGACAGGTTCAAGGCAAAATCACCCCCCTATGTTGCGTTGGTTCCGTTTTTTCTCACGTTGGCCCTTGTGGGCATTGCACGCCTTGGGTGCCTTGGGAGGCTGGGCTGCGTGGCTGTTTTCGGGGCGTTATCGCCGTCGTTTTATGGACAACGCCCGCCAGGCTGGTCTGGGATGGCGTGCGGTGTGGGGTGCCGTAGGGCATGCCGGGCGCATGTCGGCCGAGTTGCCACGTTTGTGGCTGGGCCGCACGCCAACTTTGCTGTGGGCTGACGACCGGGCGGCGGGCCAGGCCTATGCCCAAGGCGAAGGCGTGCTGTTCCTGACCCCGCACATGGGCTGCTTTGAGATCACCGCCCAGGCCTTGGCGCTGCGCTTTGGGGCACAACACGGGCAGTTGACCGTTTTGTACCGCCCGGCCAGGCTGGCGGCCTTGAACGAGGTGATGGCGCTGGCGCGCAACCGGCCGGGTTTGCAGGCGGTGCCCACCACGCTGGCGGGGGTGCGCCAGATGATCAAGGCCTTGCGGGCGGGAGAGGCCGTGGGTTTGTTGCCCGACCAGGTGCCGCCTGAGGGCATGGGCCAATGGGCCCCTTACTTTGGCAAACCGGCCTACACGATGACGCTGGCGGCCCGGTTGGCCTTGCAAACCGGGGCCAAAGTCGTGTTGATTTGGGGCGAGCGCTTGCCCTGGGGGCGAGGTTATCGCTTGCACACCGAGCCGCTGGGCCACGATTTGTCTGCCGATCTGGAGACGGCGGTGGTGCAGATCAACCAGGCCATGGAGGCCATGGTGCTGGCTTGTCCGCAGCAGTATCTGTGGGGTTATGCCCGCTACAAAGCCCCGCGCAAGGACGCCTGATGCATCCGGTGGTTTTGCTCATGCGCTTGCTGGCGCCCTGGCCTTTGGGGGCCTTACGCGCTTTGGGCTGGGTCTTGGGCCATGTGCTCTGGCTTTTCGCCCGGTCGCGGCGGCGCATTGTGCGGGTCAACCTGGCCTTGTGCTTTCCACACCTCACGCCCCGCCAGCGAGGTCATTTGGCCCGCAGGCATTTTGTGGGTGTGGCGCAGTCTTTGCTCGACCGGTCCTGGCTTTGGCATGGCTCGCCCGCGCAGTTGCGCAGGCGTTTGCAGCTTCAAGGCGATGTGGCGCCCTTGCTCGGCCCCGAGCCTGTGGTGATGTTGGCACCGCACTTTGTGGGGCTGGACGCGGGCGGCAGCGCCCTGACCCAGCTGCATGGCGTGCACATGGCCAGCATTTATGTGCGCCAGCGCAATGCGGCGCTGGACGAGTGGGTGCGCATGGGGCGCAACCGGTCGGGTCATGTGAATTTGTATTTCCGCCACCAGGGGGTCAAGCAAATCGTGTCGGGCTTGCGCCAGGGGGACAAGCTGTATTTGTTGCCGGACATGGATTTCGGGCGCAAGGAGTCGGTGTTTGTGCCCTTTTATGGAGTGCAAGCGGCCACGGTGCCGTCGCTGTCGCGCTTTGCGCGCTTGGGTCGCGCCCGGGTGATGACGGTGGCCACGCGCCTGACCGCGCAAGGCTACTGTCTAGAGCTGGGGCCGCTGTGGGCGGATTTTCCTAGCGAAGACGCCGAGGCCGACACCGCCCGCATGAACCAAGAACTGCAAGCCCTGATTGACACCATGCCCGAGCAGTATTACTGGGTGCACAAGCGCTTCAAGACTCGGCCCGAGGGTGAGCCAGGTATTTATTGAGGTGACCGGGCCTGCGGCAGCAAAAAGCCTGCAATTTCCGTGATCACCCGCTCGGGTTGCTCGTGCACCACCCAATGCGTGGCCTGCTCAATCGGCACCAGCTTCAGCACGGGTATGTGCGCGTCCAGCCCTTCGGTCAGGCACGGCAGCAGGGCCACATCGTCCTGAGCCCAGAGCACCAGCGTGGGCACCTCGATGCTCAGTGCCTCAGGCGGGATCTGCACAGCGCTGGCACCCGGGTCGGTGTTGGTGGCCGGGCGCAGGGGCGATGCGCGGTAGTAGTTGAGGCCGCCTTGCAGGCCGTGCTGCCAGACCTGGCGGTATTGCGCTTTCACAGCGGGTGTGAGCCAGTGCGCAGCAGGGGCTGCAGTCTGTGCGGTGAGTGATTGCAGCGATGAGTCATTGCCTGTCAAAAAACCGAACAGACGCTCAAAATCGTTGGCAGCCAAATGCGCCGCCGCATCGGGCTGCACCAAAAAGTTCATGTAGGCGCTGGCCGCTTGCTGCGCCGGGTCGTGTTGCAGGGCCTGAAGGAAGGGGCCGGGGTGGGGCGAGTTGATGATGACCAGCTGGCGCATGCGATGCGGGTGCTGGTTGGCCAGGCTCCAAGCCACAGCGCCGCCCCAGTCGTGGGCGATCAGCGCGGCCAGTGGTCGTCCGCCCGGGAGTGGGCCGCATTCGCTGTCGATCATGGCTACGATGTCCTGCACCAAGTGTTTGGCGCGGTAGGCCTTGACGTCTTCAGGGGCGCTCGAGCGCTCGTAGCCGCGCAGATTGGGGGCCACGCAGCGGTAGCCGCCGTTTTCGGGCCGGGAAAAATGCAGCAGCAAAGAGTCCCACACCCAGGCCCCTTCAGGGAAACCGTGCAGGAACATCAGAACCGGGCGGCCGGGTTCGCCACAGGCGCGGCAGCTCAGCTTGATGCCGTGGGGCAGGGGTTGTTGCCAAGTCTGGATGTCGGGATGCACAACGGATCACTCCATGGGGGGCGGTGGTCCTTGGCTGTGTTCAGCGCAGGCTCACTCGTCCAGGGCTTCGGGTTCTTCTTCGGGGGGCTCGGCGGTTTGTGCAGGGGCTGCTGTGCCACCAATCGGGTGGGTCCAGTCCCACAACAATTGGGCCACTTCGTCTACCCCTTGCTTTTTCAGAGCCGAGAACAGTTTCACCTCGCCGCCACCGGCTTGCAGTCGCGCAATCGACAAGGCCTTGGCCTGTTCGGCGCGGGTGAGCTTGTCGGCTTTGGTCAGGATGATCAAGAACTTCAGGCCTTGCTCGACGCGGGGGCGGATGACTTCAAGAAGGATGTCGTCGAGCTCGGTCAGGCCGTGACGTGGGTCGCACATCATGACGATGCCTGACAGGTTGTCGCGGCTGACCAAATAGTTGGCCATGACCTGCTGCCAGCGCAGCTTGTCCATCTTGGCCACGGCGGCGTAGCCGTAGCCGGGCAGGTCGGCCAGCACCGCATCGGTGACGCCTTGTTTCCCCAACGCAAACAGGTTGATGTGCTGGGTTCGGCCGGGCTTTTTGGAGGCAAAGGCCAGTTGCTTCTTTTGCGTCAGGGTGTTGATGCAGGTGGACTTGCCTGCGTTGGAGCGACCGACAAAAGCGATTTCGGGGGTGTCCATCGCGGGCAAATGGTGAAGTTGCGCGGCGGTGGTCAAAAAACGGGCGGTGTGCATCCACCCCATGGGTGTGACGGCGGCAGGGGCGGTTGGCGCTGCGCTGGTCACGGCCAGGCTGGCGCTTGGGGCCTTCGGGGTGCTGGCAAGAACGCGAACGTGGGGGCGGGAGCTCATAAATCAGGGATACCTTGGGTCGTCAGGAAACTGACGCGGACCTCATTGTAGAATCCTTGGGTTTTGCGCCAACTCTTGGATCACGCCATGAAGTCGATTTCCTCTCTCTTGATCACTGCTCTTTCAACCGTGTTGGTGGCCGGTTCTGCGCTGGCCGCTGGCCCCGCCACAAAGGCTGCCAAGCCCGACCTGGCCAAAGGCGAAGCTATTTTTAGCCAAGCCTGCGTAGCTTGCCACGCTGCAGACGGCAATTCCACCACGCCGGCCAACCCCAAATTGGCCCAGCAGCACCCCGAATACCTGCTCAAGCAATTGCAAGAGTACAAATCAGGCAAACGTGCCAACGCCGTGATGAGCGGCATGGTCGCAGCGCTGAGTGATGACGACATGCGCAACATCGCTTTTTGGTTGGCCTCCAAGCAAGCCAAGCCCGGTTTTGCCAACGCCAAAGAGACCGTGGCTTGGGGCGAGCGCATTTACCGCGGTGGCATTCCTGACCGCCAGATCGCTGCTTGCGTGAGCTGCCATTCGCCTAACGGTGCGGGCATGCCTTCTCAGTACCCTCGCTTGGCAGGTCAGCATGCCGAGTACACCGCCGGCCAATTGATTCAGTTTCGTGAAGGTGTTCGCAAGAACAACCTGCAAATGACCCAGGTCGCCGCCAAAATGAACGACCGCGAAATCAAAGCGGTGTCGGACTACATCGCAGGTCTGCGCTGATCCTCTGGCCGGGTGGTGACTCGGTTGCTTGTTGGTTTTGCCCTGTGGAATTCAGGGGGTTTTAAGGCCTGCAACGCTGCCCTGAGGCACAATTAAGAGTCGGCTGATATGCATTGCTTCAAGGCCGGTTTTCCGGCCTTGAACGTTTGTGGCGGGCCCTGTCCCGCCATTTCCTTGTCTGCTTCCTTTTTGTACACCCCATGACGACTGTTGCATCCAGCCCTGAATCCGAGCGCAGCTCGCCCCGAGGGCAGGCCGTGATCGAATTGCTGTCGTCCATGCGGTTTGCGATCTCTTTGTTGACGATCATTTGCATCGCCTCGGTGATCGGCACGGTGCTCAAGCAAAACGAGCCCACCAACAACTACATCAACCAGTTCGGACCCTTTTGGGCCGAGCTGTTTGCCACCCTCAAACTCAATTCGGTCTATAGCGCCTGGTGGTTTTTGTTGATCCTGGCGTTCCTGGTGGTCAGCACCAGTTTGTGCATTGCCCGCAATGCCCCCAAGATCCTGGTGGACCTGAAGAACTACAAGGAAAACATCCGCGAGCAAAGCCTCAAGGCCTTCCACCACAAGGCCGAAGGCCACTTGAACGAAACGCCTGAGGTTGCGGCCAAGCGCTTGGGGGCCTTGTTGGCCACGGGTGGCTGGAAAGTGAAATTGCAAGAGCGCGACACCCCGGCCGGTAAAGGCTGGATGCTGGCCGCCAAGGCGGGCGCGGCCAACAAGATCGGTTACATCGCGGCGCACTCGGCCATTGTGCTGGTTTGTATTGGCGGTTTGCTCGATGGCGACTTGGCGGTGCGTGCCCAGATGTGGTTTGGCGGCAAGGAAATTTACAACGGTGGCGGCCTGATTGCCGATGTGCCCGCGCAACACCGTTTGTCCGATCGCAACCCGGCCTTTCGGGCCAATTTGCTGGTGGCCGAAGACACGGCTTCGGGCACCGCCATCCTGAACCAGTCCAACGGCATTTTGCTGCAGGACCTGCCTTTTGTGATTGAGCTGAAAAAGTTCATCGTCGAGTACTACTCGACCGGCATGCCCAAGCTGTTTGCCAGCGACATCATCATCCATGACAAGGCCACGGGCGAGAAGCGTGAAGCGCGTGTCGAGGTGAACCACCCGGCCAGCTTCAAGGGCATCAACATTTACCAGTCCAGCTTTGATGACGGTGGCTCCAGCGTCAAGCTGCAAGCCGTGCCCATGGCGGCAGCCACCAAATCTTTTGAGGTCGAAGGCACCATTGGCGGCAGCACCGACCTGACCAATGGCAACGAAAAAATGAGCCTGGAGTTCACCGGGCTGCGCGTGATCAACGTGGAAAACATGTCCGGTGGCGCTGGCCCCGAAGGCACCGCAGTGGATGTGCGCAAAGTGGATTTGCGCGGCGCCATCGATGAGCGCTTGGGTGCAGGCCACAAGACCACCAAGACCAAAGAACTGCGCAACGTGGGCCCGAGCGTGAGCTACAAGCTGCGCGATGCGGCGGGCCAAGCCCGTGAATACAACAACTACATGCTGCCTGTGGACGCAGGCGACGGCGTGCCGGTTTTCTTGTTGGGCATGCGCGAGGTGCCCAGTGAGCCTTTCCGTTACCTGCGCCCTCCGGCCGATGAAAACGGCGAGTTGACCGGCTTTATCCGCCTGCGTGCAGCCTTGGAAACGCCTGAGCTGCGCGAGCGTGCGGTGCAACGCTATGCCCGCAAGGCGGTGGACCCGAAGCGTCCCGAGTTGACCCAGCAATTGGCCGATTCGGCTGCGCGTTCGTTGGGTCTGTTTGCCGGTTTGGAGCAGGTGCAGGGCAAGCCCGTGTCGGGCCTGCAGGCCTTGGCTGATTTTCTGGAAACCAATGTGCCCGAGGCCGAGCGTCCCCGGGCAGGCGAGATGTTTGTGCGCATTTTGAACGGCGCTTTGTTTGAGCTGGATGCGGTGGCTCGTGAACAAGCCGGTGCCAAGCCGCTGCCTGCTGACCAGGTTCAGGGCTTCATGTCGCAGGCGGTGCTGGCGCTGTCTGATGCGCCGTTTTACCCCGCACCCATGACGTTTTTGCTGAAGGACTTCAAGCAAGTCCAAGCGAGCGTTTTCCAGGTGGCCAGGGCGCCAGGCCAGTCCATCGTTTACCTGGGCTGTGCCCTTTTGATCTTGGGTATTTTTGCAATGCTGTATGTTCGGGATCGTCGCTTGTGGGTTTGGCTCTCGCCACAAGGCGATGGTGCCCAAGCGAGCGTGGCCTTGTCGTCCAACCGCAAGACCATGGACGTGGACCGTGAATTTGACCAACTGAGTGCCCGCTTGCTGGGCCGCTCCGAGAAAACACCATGACGACTGTCACTTTGAATCCCGGGTATTTTTCCAGCCGCACGGCGCTCGACTGGGGCTTTGCCTTGCTGGCGCTGCTTGGCACGGTGTTCGCCTTCACCCGCTACCAGCACGCGATGGACGTGTACGAGCAGGCCATTCTGATCTGCAGTTTGCCAGCGGTGATCTGGCTGGCGTGGTTCTGGCGGCCACTGCGCACCTTGATCCTGGTGGTCTCGGGCCTGTCACTGTTGGCCATTTACCTCTACCAAGGTGATCTGGCCCGGTCCGAGCAGGTGTTCCTTCTCAAATATTTCCTCTCCAGCCAGTCGGCCATCCTTTGGATGAGCATGCTGTTTTTCATCAGCACCGTCTTTTACTGGGCAGGTGTGTTCATCCGTGGTCAGGCCGACGCGATGGAGTCTTTGGGTTCGCGCATGGCTTGGGTGGCGGTGGGCCTGGCCTTGATCGGCACCTTGGTGCGCTGGTACGAAAGCCACCAGTTGGGCCCCGATATTGGGCACATCCCGGTCAGCAACTTGTACGAAGTCTTCATCATGTTTTGCTGGATGACGGCCGCGTTCTATTTGTATTACGAAGCGCAATACAAAACCCGTGCTTTGGGAGCGTTTGTGATGCTGGTGGTCAGCGCGGCAGTGGGCTTTTTGCTCTGGTACACGCTGGTGCGCGAGGCGCATGAAATCCAGCCCCTGGTGCCTGCCCTCAAAAGCTGGTGGATGAAGATCCATGTCCCGGCCAACTTCATTGGTTATGGCACCTTCGCCCTGGCCGCCATGGTGGCTTTTGCTTACCTGATCAAACAACAAGCGACCGAGACGCGTTGGTACAAGCTGGCGCCTTTGTGGCTGTTGGGCATTGTGTTGTGCTTTGAGCCGGTGGTGTTCCGCCAATCGGCCGACGACAAGACAAGCAGCTACTGGATGGTTTACTTCGGGATCTCAGCCTTCATCGTCGCTGGCATTTTGCTGGGCCGCCGCCGCATTGCCGAGCGACTGCCCTCGTTCGAAATCCTGGACGATGTGATGTACAAGTCCATCGCCGTGGGCTTTGCTTTCTTCACCATCGCCACGGTGTTGGGTGCCTTGTGGGCGGCCGAGGCCTGGGGTGGCTATTGGAGCTGGGACCCGAAAGAGACCTGGGCCCTGATCGTTTGGTTGAACTACGCCGCTTGGCTGCACATGCGCCTGATGAAGGGTTTGCGCGGCACCGTGGCGGCCTGGTGGGCGCTGGTGGGCTTGGGCATCACGACCTTTGCGTTTTTGGGCGTGAACATGTTCCTGAGCGGCTTGCACAGCTACGGCACACTGTGAGTTCAGGGGCGAAGCCCCTGATGCCCGCTAGGGCCCTTGGCGCTTCAGTCTGACAGCTGGTCGTAAAGCGTCAGGCCATGGCTGACTGCGTTGAGCAGGGCATCGGTTCTGAAAGGCTTCCACAAGAAGGTGACCGCGTTCGATTGCTGTGCGGCCAGGGTTTCATGGGGCAAGCTCTCGCCGCTCATGAAAATCACCGGAATGCGGTCGCCTGTTTTGACCATCCAGGCCTGCAACTCCACGCCAGTCATTTTGGGCATGCGCACATCGAGCAACATCACCCGCCGCTCGGTCAAGGGCTCAGCGGCCAGATAGGCATGGGCGCCGTCGTGGGTGCGAACCTTGAAGCCGCGCGCCTCCAAAACCAGCTGCAGCATGCGCCGGATGTCGGCATCGTCATCAACGACTTCGATCAGGGCTTGGTTTGGCATGGGGCCTTGTTAAGACATTGGAAAATCCATTTTAACGACAGACCATAGGCCTTGGCGTGTGGTCAGGCCCTTGAACTGACCCCATTTCGACGATGTCAAGCGCCGATGGGTGATGGCGGAGGGCTTGGCTTTGTTTGCATTTGGTTGTAAGGCGTTTGGCCCCTGTGTGCAAAAGTGATTGGGACCGTTCACAATGTTTGCAAGGTATTTCTCAACTAGGGCCGCACCATGATCATCCGCACTTCTTCTTCGGGATTTCTGCATCCTGTGCCCAGCGACATCACCCCTCAGGTGGCGTACCAATCCCGTCGCGACCTGATGCGTCAACTAGCTGCAGGCTCGGCAGGCCTGGCCTTGGCGGGCTGGGGCTTGCGCGATGCGCAAGCTCAAATGGCCCGGCCAGGGCAGCTGCCGCCGCTGGCCTCGGTGCCCTCCAAACTGTCCGGGGCTATGGTTCTGGACAAGCCCACGCCCTACAAAGATGCCACCACGTACAACAATTTTTACGAGTTCGGCACCGACAAGGCCGATCCGGCCAAGCGCGCTCACACACTCCAGACCGACCCCTGGAGTGTGGAAATCGAGGGCTTAGTTAAGAAGCCCGCCCGCGTGAATCTGGAGGACCTGCTGAAGTGGGGTGCCATGGAAGAGCGCATTTACCGCTTGCGTTGCGTGGAAGGCTGGTCGATGGTGATTCCCTGGGTGGGTTATTCGCTGGCCGATCTGATCCGACGCGTGGAGCCCTTGCCGGGTGCCAAGTTTGTGGAATTCGTGACCCAGGCCGACCCCAAAACCATGCCGGGGCTTCGCTCAAGTGTGATCGATTGGCCCTATGTCGAAGGCTTGCGCATGGACGAGGCCATGCATCCACTGAGCTTGCTGGCCTTTGGCATGTATGGCGAGGTGATGCCCAAGCAAAACGGCGCGCCCTTGCGTCTGGTGGTGCCGTGGAAATACGGATTCAAGAGCAGCAAGAGCTTGGTCAAGATCCGTTTCACGGACAAGCAGCCGGTCATATCCTGGGAGAAATCTGCCCCTCAAGAGTATGGTTTTTATTCCAACGTGAACCCGAATGTGGACCACCCTCGTTGGAGCCAAGCCACCGAGCGGCGCATTGGCGAAGACGGGTTGTTGGCCAAAAAGCGCAAGACACTCATGTTCAACGGCTACGAGGCTCAGGTGGGCCAGTTGTACGCCGGTATGGACCTGAAAAAGTTCTTCTGATGCCCTGGTGGGCCAACGTCCTGAGGGCATGAGGGCGGCGCTTCGTCATCCCGCCGCTTGGTGGGCTTTGCTGGCGCTTGGGTGCATGCCCTGGGCTTGGTTGCTGGCGCAAACCCTGCTGGATCAGCTTGGCCCCAATCCCGCCGAAGCCTTGATCCGTGCCACTGGCGACTGGACGCTGCGCAGCCTGTGCGTGGTGCTGGCCGTGAGTCCCTTGCGCACCTGGCTGGGCTGGCCAGAATTGCTGCGATTTCGGCGCATGCTGGGCTTGCTGGTGTTTGGCTACGCCAGCCTGCACCTGCTCTGCTACGCCTGGTTTGACATGGGCTTTGACCTGGCCGACACACTGCAAGACCTCTTCAAGCGCCCTTTCATTTGGTTGGGTTTCAGTGCCTTTGTGATCTTGCTGGCGCTGGCCGCCACCTCTTTCAACCGTGCCGTGCGTTGGCTGGGCGGCAGGCGTTGGCGAATTCTGCACCGGGGTGTTTATGCGGTGGCCGTGCTGGCCGTGCTGCACTTTTGGTGGATGCGCGCGGGCAAACAGGACTTTGCCGAGGTTCTGGTGTATGCGGTTGTTCTGTCGGGTTTGCTGGGGTGGAGGTCCTGGCGAGGTTTGAAGCGGTGGTTCATTTGAAATATATCTATTCATGAATGATGCTGGTTGACCCCTTCAAACTGCTTTGCGCCAGTTGCTGGCGAGGGCGTCAGAGCTGACTGCCGGCCAGCTTCAGGCGGCTACCGGCAGGAGCCAGCCCAGCATTTCGCTGGCACTCAAGGCTTTCGGGCTGGGCTAGCCGAACGGGGTAGTGCACCGCCCAGGGGCTGCAAGCAGCACGCGTTATTCATTGATACAAAGCATTCAGGGCTTGCACGGACATCACGAACTGTTGTGCAATGGGCCTGACGGGGTGCCGAAGCCATTTGGTGCGTTGACGTATCAGAGCGGTGACCGCGTGCATGTGCGCAGTGGCGCAAGTGTGGTTGGCGCAAGGCGGTTTGCCCTGGTTCCTGACGTCCCTTCAGCCTCAGGGATTTTTAGGCCGTTAATTGGCCCGTTTGCGGTCGGACTACCCGGCCGATCCCGAGCGCTGGTCATTGGCGCAGTTGCTCTACTTCGCGGTCAACCATTTGCGCGACCCCAGCGGGGTATTTGGGGTGTACAGACCGACTGTGACCGTGCCTGGCGCAGTGCGCATCAATACAAATTCTTTGGCCGATGCCTGTGATCAGTTGGCGGCTATCTCCGGCATCAGCTTGCCTGAAGGATCATCGGCGGCGGGCGAGCAACCGAAGTTTTTGCTGCGTGAAGCCGACGACAGGCGCTGGATTGTCAAGTTCAGCCCGCCGCGTGGCACGCCCTTTGGGGAGCGCTGGAACGCCTTGTTGCACCTTGAAAAGTTGGTTTGGACGTGTTGCAGGACCATGGCGTCGTTTGTACTTACACTCAGATAGTAGAAACCGTCACACGCACTTATTTGTTTGCAAGGCGTTTCGACCGCAGTGCGAAGTTTGGCTACCGCCATTTGGTGACCGCAGCGGCAGTTCATGACCACTTTGTCCGTGCACCGCACCAGCACTGGGTAGGCACCTGCCGTGCGTTGCAGGGGCAAGGTCTGCTGAGCCCAGTTGGGGCGGACACTGCGGCAAAGGCTTTTCTGTTTGGCCAGTTCATCGGCAACACCGACATGCACTTTGGCAACCTGTCATTTATCGTGGAAGACGAGACCCGTCCTCGATTTGAAGTGGCACCGATCTACGACATGCTGCCCATGATGTGGCGCCCTAACATCCACAGCGGCAATCTGGATGCTGACACCTTGCGCCAGTCCGCGGCTTGAGCCGGTTTCGACGTTCATGCCGTTGCAGCGCGGGACTGGGCTGTGGATTACTGGCAGCGCGCTGCTGCCATGGGCACCTTGGGGTCTGCGTTGCAGACGGTGTGCGACATCAATGCCCGACGCTTGAAAACCCGTTTTGCCGGTCTGTGAAGGCGCAGCCTCAGACCAGCTGCTCCAATGCAAAGGTGTCAAACGCCGATTCGCGCTGGCGAATCAGGTGGGCCTTTGTGCCGTCAACCAGAATTTCGGCGGCACGGCCCCGGGTGTTGTAGTTGCTGGCCATGCTCATGCAGTAAGCGCCTGCCGACAAAACGGCGAGCACGTCACCGGCTGCTACCCGCAGCTGACGGTCGCGGCCAATCCAGTCACCGCTCTCGCACACGGGGCCCACCACGTCATAGACTTCACCACCGCCTAAGCGTGGCTGCACCGGAACGATCTGGTGAAAGGCCTGGTACATGGCGGGGCGGGGTAGGTCGTTCATGGCCGCGTCGACGATGCAAAAGTTCTTTTGTTCGCCGGGCTTCAGATACAGCACCTCGGTCAGGCACACGCCCGCATTGCCCACCAAAGAGCGGCCGGGCTCGATCATCAGCTGGCGCTGGCCGTAGCCACGGGCATCGAGCTTGGCCAGCAGCTCGGCCCACAGCGCATCGGCCTCGGGCGGGGTGTCGCCGTTGTAATTGATGCCCAGGCCCCCGCCAAAGTCGATGTGGTGGATGGGGATGCCCGCCGCTTCAACCTCGGTCACCAGGTCCAGCACGCGGTCCATGGCGTCCAGATAGGGCGTGCTGTCGATGATTTGCGAGCCGATGTGGCAGTCGATGCCCACCACTTTCAGGCCGGGAAGGCTGGCCGCGTGGCGGTAAGAGCGCAGCGCGTCTTCGTGGGCGATGCCAAATTTGTTGCCCTTTAAACCTGTCGAGATGTAGGGGTGGGTTTTGGGGTCCACATTGGGGTTCACGCGCAGGCTGACCGGGGCATGTTTGCCCACACTCATGGCCACGTCACTCAAGACATCGAGTTCAGCTTCGCTTTCGACGTTGAAGCAGCCAATGCCCACTTGCAGCGCTTGTTTCATTTCAGCGCGGGTCTTGCCCACACCCGAAAAAATCACCTTGGCCGGATCGCCGCCAGCGGCCAGCACGCGGGCCAGTTCGCCGCCCGAGACGATGTCAAAGCCGCAAGCGGCCTCGGCAAACACCTGCAGGATGGCAAGGCTTGAGTTGGCCTTCATGGCGTAGCAAATTTGTGCCTGGCGCCCAGCAAAGCCGCGTTGGTAGGCGGCCAGGGCCGACAGCATGGCGGCTTTGGAGTACACAAATAAGGGCGTGCCATGTTCGTGGGCTAATTGGGACAGCGCCACACCCTCCACATGCAACTGGTCGCCCACATAGGCGATGTGGGGTTGTCCTGGGAGTGCAGTGATAGAGGTCATGGGTCAAGAGGGATTAGGGTAAAAGGATCAACAAATAAGGGCGTCAACAGGGCTTAAGCTTGGGTCTTAGCTCGTTATGGGGGCGTTGCAGCAGGAATCTGTTGCGGTGTGGTGGCTTGGCCAGATGATGCAGGCGTGCTGTGCGAGGCCTTGGGGGGCGAGTGCAGCGGGTTCAGTGTTTGGGGCAAGGTGGCGCGCCCGCCCGAAGCGGGTGTGATGGGCAGGACCAGTGGGCCCCGTTGACCGCAAGCGCTCAATACGGCCGCACCGCCAACAAGGGCATGCAGCATGACTAGAATCTTCATCACCTTCAACATGATGCGATTGTAATGACCGACCTTGAATTTCTGGACCAAGCTGAACGCCTGTTGGCGGGCGTAGAGAACAGCTGCGATCGCTTGAACGACGACACCGATGCCGACGTGGACAACCAAAGGGTGGGGGGCATGATCACTTTGACGTTTCCCAACCGCAGCCAGATCGTGATCAATTTGCAAAAGCCCCTGCACGAAGTGTGGCTGGCGGCGCGCTGCGGCGGCTTTCATTACAAGTTTGACGGCTCGCACTGGCAAGACACCAAAGGGGAGGGGGAGTTTTGGCAGAGCCTTTCACGCTATGCCTCGGAGCAGGCCGGGCAAAACTTGAACTTTGCACCCTGAGTGGTCAAGGCCGAAGCATTGTTTGCTAGCATGCACGGCTCAGTTTCTGAACAGTTCCAGAATCCGTTTGCGCTCTTCTTCGGGCGGCAGAGTTTCAGTGTGACCGTTGGCGTTTGCACCGAGTGAAGAAATGCCATTGCTACCGGCAAACTCTGGGTAAACCCAATCGCCACCGATTCGCACTAGATCTTCGGGAGGTGCGGGTTCGGTGATCGGCAAATTGCGCAAGGCCATTTCCATGTATTTGATCCAGACAGGCAAGCTCAGCCCCCCCCCAGTTTCACGGTCTCCGAGTTTGCGGGGTGTGTCATAACCGATCCAGACCACAGCGGCAATTTGGCTATGGTAGCCCGCAAACCAAGCGTCCATGGCATCGTTGGTAGTGCCGGTTTTGCCGTAGATGTCTGACCGTTTGAGCATCGCTTGTGCCCGGGCAGCTGTTCCGGAGCGGGTAACTTCCTGCATCAAGCTGGTCATGACGAAAGCGTTGCGTTGGGGAATCACGCGTTGTGACGCATCGTTGAGCGGAGGTGGGGGGCTGTCTACCAACAGACGGTCCTTGTAGTCGGTGATGCGGTTGATCAGGTGAGGACTGACCAAGTAGCCGCCATTGGCAAAAACGGAGTAACCCGTGGCCATTTGCATGACCGTGACCGAGCCTGCACCCAAGGCCATGGTCAGGTAGGGTGGGTGCTTGTCCGCGTCAAAGCCAAAGCGGGTGACCCACTCTTGTGCTGGGCGAGTACCTACCGATTGCAGCACCCGAATGGAGACCATGTTCTTGGACTTGGCCAAGCCGGTGCGCAAACTCATGGGGCCGTCAAATTTGCCGTCGTAGTTTTTGGGCTCCCACGGTTGTCCGCCCGTCACGCCGCCATCAAAAAACAAGGGTGCGTCGTTGACCATGGTCGCCGGGGACATGCCTTTTTCAAGGGCGGCCGAATAAATGAAGGGCTTGAAGCTGGAGCCAGGCTGTCGCCAAGCCTGGGTGACATGGTTGAACTTGTTTTTGGCAAAGTCAAAGCCACCAACCAAGGCGCGAATGGCACCGGTTTGAGGGGTCAAGGCCACAAAGGCGCCTTCGACTTCGGGCAACTGGGTGAGCTCCCATTGGCCTTTGGGCAGTTGAACAATGCGCACCACAGCGCCTTTGCGGATTCGCCTGGCTGCGGGAGCCTTGTCAGACAGGCCAGATTCGACCGGGCTGAGGCCCTCGCCAGTGATGGTGATTTGCTCGCTGTTTTGTCGAACCACCACCACTTTTTTGCTGGAGGCCTCGAGCACGACTGCCGACATCACGTCGCCGTTGTCCGGGTGGTCTTCCAAGGTCTCGTCAATCACGTCTTCGGCGAGTTTGGGGTCGTTGGGCAGGTTGATGAATTTTTCAGGTCCACGGTAAACCTGGCGACGCTCGTAGTCCATTAGGCCCTGGCGCAACGCCTGGTAGGCCGCCATTTGGTCTTGCGACTGAATGGTGGTGTAGACATTCAGCCCGCGGGTGTAGGTCTCCTGGCCATATTGGGCGAACACCATTTGCCGGACGGTTTCAGCCACGAACTCGGCGTGCAGGTTTTTTTTGTTGCCAGATGACTTTAAAGCCAAAGGCTCGGATTTGGCTTGCGCAGCCTGTTGCGCGGTGATGTAGCCGTTTTCTTCCATGCGCTCGATGATGTAGAGCTGGCGTGACCGGGCACGTTTGGGGTTGGCAATGGGGTTGAAGGCCGAGGGCGCTTTGGGCAACCCAGCCAGCATGGCGGCTTCTGCAATCGTGATGTTTTTGAGTGATTTACCAAAATAGGTTTCAGCAGCTGAAGCAAAACCATAGGCCCGGTTGCCCAGGAAAATCTGGTTCATGTAGATCTCCAGAATCTGGTCCTTGGTCAGCAAGTGTTCGAGCTTGTAGGTAAGCAGGATTTCGTAAATCTTGCGGGTGTAGGTTTTTTCGGAAGACAGGTAGACATTGCGTGCAACCTGCATGGTGATGGTGGATGCGCCTTGGCTTTTTAAGCGCCCGATGTTGGCGATGCCCGCACGCAAAATACCCAAGTAGTCAACGCCGCCGTGGTCATAAAAGCGGTTGTCCTCAATGGACAGTACCGCGTCCTTCATGATTTGCGGTATCTCCTTGATGGGGGTGAGGTTTCGGCGTTCCTCACCAAACTCGCCCATCAACTGCCCATCGGCAGTGAACACACGCAGTGGCAGTTTGGGCTTGTAGTCGGCCAAGTCAGAGATGTCTGGCAAGTTGGGATAGGCCGTTACCATGGCCACGCCCACGACCATCAGCAAACAAAACAAGCCTGCTGCAATCAAGCCCAAGGCCCACAAGGCCAGCTTGACCAGCCATGACCTTGCCTTGGAGGCCGAGGGCTTGGTTTCTGGTTTTGGGGTCATGTCCGGTGCAGTGTCTTGGTGGGGCATAGGGCTTGGGGAGGGGCGGCCAGCGGATTACCGGACGTCTTGCATTATAAAAATTCTGCGGAGCAGCACAGCATCAACTCGGTAAATTTGAATACTTTAAGTGTAAAAATGGATTGTTCACCCGACAAAATCATGTTACAAAACTTGTCAACACAAGCCATCTTGGGCTTGAACAGGGGGGATCATGCCATCTTGGTCTCGGTTTTGGCAGCATGTGGCCCATCGTCCGGCGCAGCAGGCTTGGGGATTGGCCTGTGATGGCTCGGGTTGGGCCTTGGTGGGCTTGTCATGGCACAAAGCTGCGGGAATACGGGTTCACGCCACTGAGAAAATCGTGCCCGCTGGCGATGATATAGCGGGTGTTGGTTTTGGTAGCGGTTTAAGGCAACGGACGGTTCACTCGCGCCAAAGGATTTCTGTGGGCTTGGCCCAAGAGGAGGTGATCCAGGGGGTGCTGGAATTGCCCGCGCAATTGTCCCATGATGACTGGGCCGGTGAGGTGCAACTGGAAGTGGCCCAGTTGTTGGGTTTGGCTCCGGATGAAGTCAATTTTGATTTCCAGCCCGACCCTGTGAGCGATGGTTTGCTGTTGCGCGTGCATTGGGTCGGGTGCGATCAGGCGCGCATCCTGGCACTCAGGGATGAGGTTCGCTCGGCCGGTTGGCGGCTTGACAGCGTGGAGCCCGCTTGGAATGCGGCCCACAGGGCGGCGAGCCATCTCAAAGGGGGGTTGGACAGTTTGCTGACGCAAGCCCCACAGGACTGGCAATTTGATATGACCCCGAATCTGAGCCTTGGTCAGAACCTGCAAAAAAGCGAGTTTGATGTGGGCTCGGACCGGGTGTTGAAGCAAGTCTTGCAATCGGCTGCAGGACCGCGTCTGGTGGCCTCGGGTCTCGCACTCAAGGTCTGGCTTTGATGAAACCCTTCAACCTCTTGCAGTACCCCGCTTTGGCCAGCCAGCGCCGAAGATTTCACAGCAGGTGGACTTCTTTGAGTGGTTTGTTGGTGGGCAGTCTGCTGGCCTTTTGGTTGATGTCGGAGGTTCAGGAAAAGCGCTTGCAGTGGGTGCAAGAGGGGGCTGCTTTGCAGTCCCGTTTGAATCAGGTGCAACAGCAGCAGACTCAAGACAAGGTACGGGAGGCGCAACAAAACACATGGCTGCAGCAAGATGCGCGCGTCCAAGCGCTCAGTGCGCAAAAGAGCAGATGGGAGGCCTTGCACCAAGCCTTGCTGCACGAAGCGGGGCCTGACTCAGTGCAA
>JBIKHW010000218.1:0-5950 GCA_044361935.1 Limnohabitans sp.
CAAACATGGACAGGCGCTTGAGGGTTTGAGCCAATAAATCAAGGCTCAAAACCAGCAAGACTGTGTCCGGTGCGGTTTTGACCAGGATGAAGCTGGCCTGCATGCGGCCCTTGGCCGAGCAAAAAGCCGCCAGCCTCGATTGGCCAACGGGCAAGAGCAGCACGTCGTTGCTCAGCTGGTTGTGTAAGAAATTGGCTGCGTCATCGCCTTGGGCCTGGATCACTCCCAGATGAGGCAGGGGGCAACTGCCATTCAAATGGTTTTGAAGCTCAGGGCTGAAATCTGCAGGGCTGTTCATGTGGCGGCTCGATCGTTTGGCAAGCTGTGAATTATCATCCCCTTAACGATTTAACTCCCAAACAAGGACAAGGCCGTGCTCAAAGGCTTGATGAAGTGGTTGGCCAGCCTGTTGCTTGTGGCCCTGGGCCTGATGGGAGGCGCTTTCTGGTGGGTTCAGCAACCGCTGGATACACGCCAGGTCACCCTCGATTTGTCGATCGAGCCCGGCACTTCGGCCCAAGGCATTGCCCAAGCGGTGGCCGATGCGGGCGCTCAGACCTCGCCCACGCTGCTCTATGCCTGGTTTCGCTTGTCGGGCCAATCACGCCAGATGCGGGCAGGCAGTTATGAAATTGCGCCGGGTACAACACCAGAGCGTCTGCTGCGCATGCTGGTGCGGGGCGAGGAAAGCCTGCACACGGTGACGGTGGTGGAAGGCTGGAACTGGCGACAAGTGCGGCAAGCCTTGGCCAAAGCCGAAAATCTGCGCCCCGACAGCCGCGCCCTGACAGATGAGGCTTTGATGGCGCAACTGGGCCGCCCCGGCGTGGCCCCGGAAGGCCGCTTTTACCCAGACACGTACTCGTATGCCAAAGGCACCAGCGATCTGGCGGTGTTGCAACGGGCCATGAAAGCCATGGACAAGCACCTGCAGCAAGCCTGGGAAGCTCGGCAACCCGACGCTGCCTTGCAGTCGCCCGAGCAGGCGCTGATTTTGGCGAGCATCGTCGAAAAGGAAACCGGCATGGCCCAAGACCGGGGGCAGATTTCGGGTGTGTTCAACAACCGTTTGCGCATCGGCATGCGCCTGCAGACCGACCCCACGGTGATTTATGGCTTGGGTGAAGCTTTTGATGGCAATTTGCGCCGCGTGCACCTGACAACGGACAACCCTTGGAACACCTACACCCGGGCCGGCCTACCGCCTACGCCCATTGCCATGCCGGGCAAAGCCTCTTTGTTGGCTGCGGTGCAACCTGTCAAAACGTCTGCCATTTACTTTGTGGCAAAGGGCGATGGCAGCAGCCATTTCAGCGCCACGCTGGACGAGCACAACCGGGCCGTGAACCGCTATCAGCGCGGGCAGAAATAATCGGTGTTGACAAGACCCCAGAGCGTTGTGAAACAACGCCGACGAGCTGCGACACCTGCGACAATCAGTTTTTGTCTTTTATGCACACCATGACACGCGGTTTGTTCATCAGTTTTGAAGGCATTGACGGTGCGGGCAAGTCCACGCACATCGCACGCGTGGCCGATCTGTTTCGTCAAGCGGGCAGGGCGGTGGTGCTAACCCGTGAGCCAGGCGGCACGCCGCTGTCTGAAAAGCTACGCGAATTGGTGCTGCACGAGCCCATGGACCCGCTGACCGAGGCGCTGTTGATGTTCGCAGCCCGCCGTGAACATTTGGTGCAGGTGATCGAGCCTGCTTTGGCCCGGGGCGATGTGGTCTTGTGCGACCGGTTCACCGATGCCACGTTCGCCTACCAAGGCGGTGGGCGGGGCTTTGACTGGCAAGTGCTGGGTCGGCTGGAGCACATGGTGCAGGCCTTGCCTGACGGCTCTTTGCGGCAACCTGACCTCACCGTTTGGTTCGACTTGGATCCCCTGATTGCGGCTGAACGCCTGGCTTCGGCCCGGGTGCCCGACAAGTTTGAATCCCAACCGGCTGACTTTTTTGCCGCTGTACGGGCCGGTTACGCCCGCCGCCAAGCTGAGATGCCCAACCGTTTTGCACGCATCGATGCTGCCCAAACCATGGAAGTCGTCGGCGCCGATGTGTCCCGCATCGTGAGCGATTGGCTTCAAAGGAACGCCGCATGAGCGCCGTCTTGAACGCTCCCTGGATAGCCCGGCAAGCCACCGATTTGCTGACCCAGCGCGGCCACGCCTGGTTGTTGCAAGGCCCGTCGGGCTTAGGCCAATACGAGTTGGCTTTGGCTTTGGCTTCGGCCTGGTTGTGCGAAAAACCCACCGCGCAGGGCGCTTGCGGCGACTGCCCCAGCTGCCACGCGATTGCCGTGCACACCCACGCCGACCTGGAAGTGCTGATGCCCGAGACGGTGATGATCGAGCTGGGCTGGCCTTTGTCCGAAAAGGCCCAGGACGAGATCGACAAGAAAACCCGCAAACCCAGCAAAGAGATCCGGGTCGACGCGATGCGCGATGCGGTCGAGTTTTCTCAGCGCACCGATGCCCGCGGACGCGGCAAAGCGGTGCTGGTCTTTCCGGCCGAGCGCATGAACACCATCACGGCCAACGCGCTGCTCAAAACCCTGGAGGAACCGCCCGGCGACGTGCGCTTTGTGCTGGCCACCGAGGCCAGTCACATGCTTCTGCCCACCATCCGCAGCCGTTGTTTGGCCCACACCATGAAGTGGCCCGAGTCTGACGAGGCGCTGCCATGGCTCACGGGGCAGGGCGTGCCGGCCGCTGTGGCGCAAGATTTGCTGCGCAGTGCAGGCGGGCGTCCCGCCGATGTGCTGCGCCAGGCCGAATCCGGTTTGTCACCCGATTGGTGGGCCGCTTTGCCCAAAGCCATGCGCCAAGGCGACGCCCGCCACTTGGCCGAACTCAGCCCCACCCAAGCCATCGATGCCTTGCAAAAGCTCTGCCACGACCTGGTGTTGCGCCAATCGGGCGCGGTGCCAAGGTTTTTTGAGGCATCGCAATTGCCCGCCAGCGCGGCGACTGTAGCGGTGCTGACCGACTGGTTCAAGCGCCTGATGCAGTCGGCCCGCACGGCCGAACACCCCTTTAACGCTGGTCTGATGCTCGAAGCCCTGACCGCCGATGCCCAACAAACCCTGCTGTCCAAGGGCTGACCCATGTACACCGATTCCCATTGCCACCTGAATTTTCCCGAGTTGATGAGTGAGCTGGACAGCATCCAGCAAGCCATGCAAGCCGCCCAAGTGACCCGCGCCCTGGTGATCTGCACCACCATGGAAAAATTCGACGAAGTGCACGGCCTGGCCATGGCCCACAACAACATGTGGGCCACGGTGGGCGTGCACCCCGACAACGAAGGCGTGTACGAGCCCAGCCTGCAGGATTTGCTGGAGGGCGCCGCCCGCCCCAAAGTCGTGGCCATTGGCGAGACCGGGCTGGATTACTACCAGATGGACGAGCGCAAAGGCGGCCGCACCGTGGCCGATATGGAATGGCAACGCGAGCGTTTTCGCACCCACATCCGCGCGGGCAGACAAACCCAACTGCCGCTGGTCATCCACACCCGTCAGGCATCAGACGACACCATCGCCATCTTGAAAGAAGAGGGTGAAACGGGGGGAGCAGGGTGTGCGGGCGGGGTATTCCATTGCTTCACCGAGAGCCAGCAGGTGGCCCGTGCAGCTTTGGACCTGGGTTTTTACATCTCGTTTTCCGGCATCCTGACCTTCAAAACGGCAGCTGATCTGCGCGAAGTGGCCAAATTTGTGCCCGATGACCGATTGCTCATCGAGACCGACAGCCCCTATTTGGCCCCAGTGCCTTACCGGGGCAAGACCAACAATCCTTCTTATGTGCCTTATGTTGCCAAAATGCTGGGCGAATTGCGGAGCAGTTCACCCGAGGCCATCGCTGAGTTGACCACGCATAATTTTCTACAGCTTTTCTCGAGAACCGCCCGCTGACCAGGCCAAAAATCTCATGATTAACCTTAACAAAATCAAAAAGTCCATTGTTTTTATTGGTTTTTTACTGTCGCCATTTTGGGTACAAGCGGGGTCCTACGAAGACTTCTTCAAGGCCGTCCAGTCGGACAACGTCCGCATGGTGCAGGGATTGCTCCAGCGTGGTTTTGACCCCAACACCGTCAACCCCGAAGGCGTGCCTGCCTTGATGCTGGCGGTTCGTGAGCCGTCTTTGAAAGTGGCCGAGCTGCTGGCAACGCACCCAGACACCAAAACCGAAGTGCGCAATGGTAAAGATGAAAGCGTGTTGATGCTGGCAGCGCTGAAGGGCTATTTGCCCTTGGTTCAGAAATTGGTGGACAACGATGCCGACGTGAATAAAACTGGCTGGACACCTTTGCATTACGCAGCTTCAGGGGGGCATGTGCCGGTGATCGCGCATTTGCTCGATCACAGCGCCTACATTGACGCCGAATCACCCAATGGCACAACACCCTTGATGATGGCCGCCATGTACGGCAGCCCCGAAGCCGTCAAACACCTGATTCAATCCGGAGCGGACTTGAAACTCAAAAACCAATTGGGTTTGACAGCGCTTGATTTCGCGATTCGGGGCCAGCGACAAAATGCCAAAGAACTGATTGAAACAGGCCTGGCCAGATTGGCTTCTCGCCAAAAGCCTTGATCCGTTGCTGTAGGCCTTGATGCCCTGTAACGGTCAACTTTGGATGGGAACGCAAACTCATACGATGTATATTATGTAAAGTATCAAATAAATGGGATGACTTGAACTGAATCACACAATCTAAAGTGAGGCTGATCCATCGACCAGTCCACTTCGCTCAACGGTTTTTGTTCAGGGCATCAAAAGCAAGCGGTGAACAGCTGTACTTTTTTGCTGAAGGGGTCGGTATTGTCCCGATGCCCAAGCGCTGGCCATCGATCGGCTTCGATTATCAAAAACATGACCTGATTGACCGGTTTGGTAAATAAAGACCGATTGATCGGGATCGGCCAGGTCATAAACCGCACGCATCGAAGCCGCATGGCGGTTGGCAAAAGGCTCCTTGAGGTCATTGGCCCAATACTGACCGACGTTCACCGTGAACAAATCCCCTGCGCTTTCGGTGCGCACATCAAAAAAGGTGTTCAGCAAAGGCACTTTGCCAAAGGGCTTGTGACTGCTGATGGCCGGATGCCAGGCTCCCCAGCGCCAGGTACGCATGTCTTGGCCTTGACGGGCTGAAATACGGGTCAAAGCGCGGTCGAGCGCTTCAGACACTTGGGCTGGGCAGCCAGCAGCGCCACACCAAAAAGCGTCCGAGCGCTTCAAGATGCCCTCCACCGCCGCGCGAAAATGGCGTTTGCCATACAACTCCTGGAAACGCTCGGCCCCCAGATGCGGCACCAGCAAGCCACGTGTTAATTCATCGGCCCAGACGTTGAACACCAGCGCAGCGGCACTGTCTGCCTTCATCTGGCCATCAAAAGTGCTCAGCATCTTTAGCGCCTGAGGGCCCAGCGGGTGTTGAGGTTGGGCAGTCATAGCGACTGGCAGCAAAGCTTTAGCGCCAAGGGACAAGACATCATTTTGGATGGCTTGCAAGCTATCTCGGCTGTGTTTGGGACTGGCAGACAGCAGTTGTTCAATGCGTTCAAAACGCTCGGGCGTGGTCCAGTCGCCTCCCACAAAATGGGTATAGCCAGGAGGCAGGATGTTCTGGTTGGCGGTGGCATGCCAGCCTTTGGTTTCAATGGCTTGGCGATTCACCGCAGGGTTTTGCTCAGCGGGCAGCCAACCGGTCCAATCGTATTGAGGCAGCCAACCTGGAGCGGGTGCGACACCCCGAATGTCATTTTGCGGCGAGCGTATGGGCAATTTCCCCACGGCCTGGAACGCCACTTCGCCCTGCGTGTCGGCCATGACCACGCTTTGCATGGGTGCATGGTTGTCGGTGAAAGCTTTTTGCAGTTCGGGCACGGTTTGCGCCCAGTTGGTCAACATGCCCGATTCCACAGTTTTGTTGTCTTCGGTC
>JBIKHW010000241.1:0-5414 GCA_044361935.1 Limnohabitans sp.
ATGGTGCGTGCGGGGTCGTTGGTGCGGCCTGCCCCGCTGGAAGCGCTCAGCGACTGCTCAGAAGAATGTACCGCTTGGTTCATTTGCCGAAGTATAGAGCCTCAACAGGACCCTCAAAGACCCCCAACCCGGACGCTCGACCAACATGTGACGCCATTGCAGCACACAGGCAGCTAAAGTCGGCACATGACCATTCACTCTAAGGAACACGCATGACCCACATCGGCATGATCGGCATTGGCATGATGGGCCACGGCATCGCGAGCAACCTGCTCAAGCACGGCCACAGCCTGACGGTGCTGGAGCACCCTGGCAACCAGCCGCTGGACACCCTACTGGCCGCAGGCGCACGCACCTGCGCCACACCCCAAGCACTGGCGGCGCAGTCGGACGTGATCATTTTGTGCGTCACAGGAACGCCCCAGGTCGAGGCCGTGTTGCTGGGTGAAGACGGTGTGCTCAAAGGCATGCGTCCGGGCACCGTCATCATCGACTGCTCCACGGCCGTACCTGCCTCCACCGAGAAAGTCGCGGCCATGGTCATCGCCCAAGGCGGGCTGTTTCTCGATTCGCCCATGACCCGCACGCCCAAAGAAGCGGCCGAAGGGCGGCTGAATTTGCTGGTGGGCGGTGATGCCGCACTGTTTGAGCGCTGCCGTCCCATCCTGGCCTGCTTTGCAGAAAACATCGTGCACACCGGGCCGATTGGTTCGGGCCACCGCATGAAGCTTCTCCACAACTACGTCTCGCTGGGCACCGTGACTCTGCTGGCCGAGGCCGCGGCTTGCGCCCAGCGTGCAGGCGTGGACGCCAACACCTTTGTCGAGGTGCTCAGCAAAGGCGGTGGCTGGGGTGCAGCGCTCGACCGCCTCAAACCCACGCTGGTCTCGGGTGACACCTCGGGCCTGCGCTTTTCGATGAGCAATGCACTCAAGGACCTGAGCTACTACAACCAGATGGCCATTGACACCCATGCCGACCACAGCGTGGCCCAAGCGGTCAAAAACACCCTGGAGACGGCTTGCCGCGAGGGTGACCCCAATGCCCTGGTGCCCGAGTTGATCGCGCTGCTGGCCAACAGGCAAACTGCCTGAGCCTTGATGTCGATCGATCCAGAACCTCTAGACCCTCGCGATTGGATTGCGGGACTGGATAAAGGTCTTCGCATCATTGAAGCTTTTGACTCTGCACACCCGCGGTTGACTGCCACCGAAATGGGACAGCGCTGCGCAATGACCAGAACCGCTGCAAGGCGTTACCTCAAGACATTGACGCACCTCGGCTATGTCGGCACTGACGGTAAGCTCTATTGGCTGATGCCCCGCATATTGAGACTGGGACATGCGTATGTCGAATCGGCACGCTTGCCACGGTTGGTTCAACCTTTCTTGCAACGCATCACCTCAGGCACTGAGGAAATTGCTTATCTCGGGGTACTTGATGGAGCAGACACCGTTTACGTCGCACGCAGCGGAATGCATCGACACATGCTTTCGGGCTACATGCTGGGTTCTCGTATTCCAGCGCAAGTCACGGCAGCGGGCATGGCCATCTTGTCGGGCCAAAGCGACGCGCAAGCCCAAGCTTGGCTTGAGGCGCATCCTCTGCTCACCTTCACCTCTTTCACAGTGGCCAGTAAAGTGGAATTGCGCGAACAGCTTCAGGTTTTTAAACGCCAAGGCTGGGTGTTGTCCGAACAGCAACTGGAACTCAACTACCGGGGCATCGCAGTGCCCTTATTGGACCGACAAAACAACGTCCATGGCGCGATCAGCGTGACGATGCCCATCAACAACGAAGACACCGAACATGCCGTCAAGCGTGTGTTGCCCGTGATGCTGGAAGCGGCACGCAGTTTGCGACCTCTGCTCTGATCAGGCTACTGCACAGACTGAGTAACGACAGATTGATCGGCGATAAAGTTGGCCGTCACGTAAGCCAACACCATGTTGGGGCCGTGGGTGATGCCTGCAGCCGGGTAGTTTCCACCCATGATGCTGGCGCGGTCGTTACCCGCGGCATACAAGCCATCGATAGTCTGACCATCTTGGCGCAGCACTTGGCCGACAACGGTGGTCTTGATGCCATCGAATGTGCCCAAGTCCCCCATGATGACCTTGACCGCGTAAAAAGGACCTTTTTGCAACGGGGCCACACATGGGTTGGGTTGATGTTCAGGATCGGCCAAATAGCGGTTAAAACTGGTTCGCCCACGACCGAATGCAGGGTCTTCACCACGCACGGCATCCACGTTGTACTCGCGCACCGTTTTTTCCAGTTGCAATGGATCGATGCCCGCTTTTTCTGCCAGCGCTGTCAGGGTTTGGCCTTCGATCAAATAGCCTTTGCGCAAATAAGGACCAATCGGCATGGGCGCAGGTTTGACAAAACCCAGGCCGTACTGACTGAGTGCTTTTTGGTCACAGATGAGCCACATGGCGGTTTCGTCCATGTCCTTGCACGCCTGCACCATGGCCAGACCCACGTCGTGGTAAGAATTCGATTCGTTGGTGAAACGCTTGCCGTTTTGAAGAACGCCGATGATGCCGGGTTTGTAGCGATCGAGAAGGTGCGGAAACACACCGATTTCCCCATGCCCGTAGTCCACCTTCGTCACGGGCATCCAGGCGGCACTGTCCTGAAAGCGAATATCGACCACACCCCCCAGAGCTTCGGCCATGTTGAGGCCATCCCCCGTGTTGCTCGTCGGCGTCGGCGAGAGATGCTGGTGCCCGCGTTTGACATGCGGATAAGCCTGCGCGATTCGCTTGACATCGTGCGGAAACCCGCCGCACGCCAAAACTACGCCGTGCCTTGCATTCAAGCGCTCTGCCCCGCCCCCACCATCGGTCAAGACACCCACCACGCGGCCGTTCTCGTGCACCATCTCGCGCACGGCGGTACGGGTCAGGATCGGAATGCCCAGATCCAAAGCAGACTGGGCCAAACGCGCAGCCAGCGCATTGCCACTGGTGACCAGCACAGCGCGTCTGTACAGCGCCAACTCCTTGAGGTGACTGACCAAGCGCTTGGCCACGTAAAGAGCCGATGACAATGATTTTGTGGCGCGAAAAAAATGCTTCAGATCCGCATTGGATGAATTGAACATCATCCCAATGAATGTGATGGTTTTGAGGGGTGGCTTCAGGCGCGCCATGTGCGGACCCAACTGCCGAATGTCATAGGGTTTGGCCAAAATAGACCGCCCAATGTCGGCCCCACCTGCGACATCGGGGTGGTAGTCCGGGTAGAGCGTGGGCACAAACTGCATCGCCGTTTCACGTTCCAGAAAATCCACCATCTTGGGGCCATTGGCGATGAAAACATCAACAGCTTCTGGGTCAAAAAATCGCCCTGTTTCGTTCATCATGTAAGTTCGAACGGCCTCAGCGTTGTCATGGGCGTTTTGCTTTTGCCCATGGGCATTGAGCGGGACCCACAGCACGCCGCCCGATAAGGCCGTAGTGCCACCAAAAACGGGCTCTTTTTCAAGCACCACCACATCCAGACCTCGTTTTTTAGCCGTGATGGCGCAGGTCAGACCTGCGGCCCCGGAGCCAACCACGATCAGGTCAAAATCTTTTTTCGTCATGCTGGCCTGCTCCTATTTCAGGTGGTTTGGTTGTAGCCTGGGCGAGGCACCATGTCCATCAACATGGAGGACATGCCACCATCTACCGCAATTTCTGCTCCATTGACGTAGGCGGATCGTGGACTGGCCAAGAAAAGCGCCACATCGGCTATGTCACTGGGCTCGCCAATGCGGCGACTGGCTGTCACAGCCGCCCGGCGCGCTTCAAAGCCGGGCTCTTCATAAAATTTGGCAGACAAGGCGGTGCGGATCATCCCGGGGCAAATGGCATTGCTGCGGATGCCCAAAGGCCCCCACTCTGTCGCCATTTGTCGCGACAAGAGCAGCACACCCGCCTTGGCGGCACTGTAAGCACCACTGTTAGATTGTGGGTAATTGGCAGAAATGGATGCCACATGCACCACCGACCCTTGTGAAGCTTGAAGCTGCGACTTGAAGGCCCGTGCTGTCAATAAATAACCAGTCAGGTTTACCGACAACACCGTATTCCAGTCCTGAAGACTGACCTCGTCCAGGCTGCCAGGTCGCAGCATGCCCGCGTTGTTGACCAAAGCAAAACAGCCACCGAACTGTGCCTCCACCAGGCGAGCTGCGGCCAGCATGTCTGACTCGCTGGAAATGTCACAAGCCACCGCCAATGCGCGTGCGCCTTGATCACGCAAACTTTGAGCAACGGCCTCACAAGCACGCTCATTGCGATCCAAGAGGGCCACACTGGCGCCAACCGCTGCCAAATGGGCAGCCACTTGGGCACCAATGCCACTGGCTGCGCCCGATACAGCACAAACACGGCCATTCAAGCCCAACCAATGCGACCTGTCTTTGTTCACTCGGGTCTCCTCTTTTAATCTTGAAATTGTGGGAGAAACAAGGGTATTTCAGTACGACGATTCCAGCCGTTAACTGGACAATTCGGGCTTCATCCAATCCAGACATCGCCGATGTCATCCCCTCCAAGATGGTTCGCAGCAAAGGCATCCCCAATTACGATCTGTACGGCGACCAGGCATCCTCTGGTTGGCCCAAATCCTTCAATTTCGAATGGATTCCACAACGATCGGCTTTGTACAACTGGGTCATCCAGCCCCACCGGCATGACGCTTTTTTCCAGCTTTTATACCTGACCGAAGGTCAAGTTGATTTCTGGTTAAACGATTCGGAATTCCAAGCGCAATCCCCTTGTGTGCTGGTGGTGCCTGCCGGTCACGTCCATGGGTTCAGGTTCACGGCAGACGTTCAGGGTCCCGTGGTCACCGCCAGTCAAAAAGCATTGGAATCGTTGGCTGGTGTCTCCATGCTTGAATTGCTGGACACCATTCGCAAACCCCGGATGATTCCTTTGCCAGACGAGATGCGCCATGTGAACCAACTCATGCCCTTGTTTTTGAGTCTTGAGCAAGAGTGCCGCACCCATGCCTTAGGACACATGGCGGCCGGCACCTCTTTGTTGCTGGCCCTGATGGTGCAAGTCCACCGCATCGTGCAATCGACAGCAGTAGACGGGGTCACCGTGCATCAGCCCTTCTCTCGCAAAGCGCGGCAAATCGAAAAGTTTCGTGCGCTCATTGACCAGCAGTTCAGACAACACAAATCATTGCAGCACTACGCAGACCAATTGGGCATGACCGCCGGGCAATTGTCACGGCTGTGCAGGCAATCATTGGACATGTCAGGGCTTGATCTGATCAATGCCCGTGTTTTGCATGAAGCCCAGCGCGACTTGATTTACACCCACTTACCCATCAAGCAGTTGGCTGCTAATTTGGGATTTGACGACGACGCATATTTCAGCCGTTTTTTTCGTAAACACACTGGCATCACG